>JAEWPQ010000015.1 GCA_023460575.1 Bacillota bacterium | reverse complement strand
TTTTTTTTATTCATCATCTAATTTCAGTACGCTCATAAATGCCTTCTGCGGTATCTCAACGTTACCGACCTGGCGCATACGTTTTTTACCTTCTTTCTGCTTTTCAAGAAGTTTCTTCTTACGTGAAATATCACCGCCGTAGCATTTGGCAAGTACATCTTTTCTCATGGCTTTTACTGTCTCACGGGCAATGATCTTGCCTCCGATGGCTGCCTGAATGGGAATTTCAAACAGCTGTCTGGGGATTTCATCCTTAAGCTTCTCACACATTCTTCTGCCGCGTTCATAGGCGGATTCTGCATGAACAATAAAGGAAAGGGCATCCACTTCTTCTTTGTTGACTAAAATGTCCAGCTTTACTAATTCGGACTTCTCATATCCTTTCAGTTCGTAGTCAAAGGAAGCATAGCCTCTGGAACGGGATTTGAGCGCATCAAAGAAGTCATAAATAATTTCATTCAGCGGAAGCTCATATTTTAACAATGCTCTGGTAGCTTCCATATATTCCATTCCAAGATAAACACCCCGGCGTTCCTGACAAAGCTTCATAATGGCTCCTACAAACTCTGTAGTCACCATAATCTCTGCGCTGACAATGGGCTCCTCCATATATTCAATTTCGGTCGGATCAGGCAGATTAGAAGGATTTGTCAGCTCCAGCTTCTCCCCGTTCCTTTTATATATATGGTAAACAACTCCCGGAGCAGTGGTCACAAGGTCTAAATTATATTCCCGTTCAAGCCGTTCCTGAATCACCTCCAGGTGAAGAAGTCCTAAAAATCCGCAGCGGAAACCAAAACCGAGGGCGAGAGATGTCTCCGGTTCAAAGAATAAGGAAGCGTCGTTAAGCTGAAGCTTCTCCAACGCATCCCGCAGATCATTATAACGGGCTCCATCTGAAGGATATAAACCACAGTACACCATTGATGTTACTTTTTTATAACCTGGCAGAGCCGATTTGCACGGTCTGTCTGCAAGGGTAATGGTATCACCCACTGCTGTATCCTTCACGTTCTTGATGCTGGCGGTTAAATATCCAACCATACCGGCAGATAATTCTTCACAGGGTAAAAACTGGCCTGCACCGAAATAACCGACTTCCACCACTTCTTCTATTGCACCAGTGGCCATCATGCGCACCTTATCCCCTTTTCGTACCGTTCCTTCCTTAACACGGAAAAATACGATAACACCCTTGTAAGAATCGTAAAGGGAATCAAAGATCAGGGCCTGGAGGGGAGCATCCGGATCGCCGACAGGTGCCGGGATTTTCTCAACGATTGCTTCCAGCACCTCTTCTACATTCAGTCCGGTTTTGGCTGAGATTCTGGGTGCATCATGGGCCTCTATGCCTATAACATCTTCAATCTCCTCAACCACACGTTCCGGCTCTGCACTTGGAAGGTCAATTTTATTCAAAACCGGAAATACATCCAGATCGTGGTCCAGTGCCATATAAACGTTTGCAAGTGTCTGGGCCTCAATTCCCTGGGAGGCATCCACTACCAATACAGCGCCGTCACACGCTGCCAGACTTCTTGAAACCTCATAATTAAAGTCAACATGACCTGGTGTATCAATCATGTTAAATATATATTCCTGTCCGTCATTTGCCTTATAAATAGTACGAACCGCCTGGGCCTTGATTGTAATACCACGCTCCCGTTCAAGATCCATATTATCAAGGACCTGCGCCTGCATCTCTCTGCTGGTAAGAAGCCCTGTTTTCTCTATAATCCGGTCTGCAAGTGTCGATTTTCCATGATCAATATGCGCAATAATGCAAAAATTACGTATTCTATTCTGCTGGGCAGCTGCCATAAAGTATAATCCTCTTTTCTGATGTTTCTAATGTCTTCAAATATACCATTAAAATTACCGGTTGTCCACCGGGAAAGCGTTGAATTACCTTAATCATATTACTATTTTCGCTTGCAAATACAGTAAATATGTATTAGAATAATAGTAAAGAAACAACCGCCCCAATACAAGGGGTTGGCCAATAACAACGATAGAAATCCATCCATGCTACCGTCCAAAGTATACAAGGGTGGTTTTTCTATGCCTGTTTCCAGGTCTTTATAGAAAAACGCTACTTACAATTATAAAAAATAAAGGTAAGCAATGCTAAAATGAATGTACCAAAGGCCATATTTCATTTGTACAAAAGACTCAAAGCTGGATAACCTGATAAATAACGGGTTCCCAGCTTTTTTTAGTTACCAATATGTTCTCTGTTTAATTCCCTTTTAAGACCATATCCAAAACCTCTGACAGAGGTTCCATTGCATTTAATGCCTCCTGATAGGAATTGGTCTGGGCACCTACTTCAATTAAGGAAGACCTGGCTCTTAAGTGCTGGTTATAACGAAGTCCTTTTATGTAAATTTTACGGGTGAGACCGGGAAAATAAGCTGCGCTGTCCAGCTGCATCTGAAAGCTGAAGGCAAGATTCTTCTCTCTGTAAGGATTTGGCAGATACTCAATGGGGCCTTCCGGAGTCTGGCAGACTCCGTTAAAAAACATAACAGGCGCAGTCATCTTCCCATTGACTTTATTGACCATATGCAGATCACTGTTTACTCCATCCCGGTGAATATCCAGGATCACTTCTACAGAAGGGTTTTCCTGGAGGATTTTTGTAATGCCGTCGAGAGCGTAGGTATAAGCTTTGTTTCTGTCCAGTTTTCCATTTTGCAAGTCATATACGGAAGTGTCATGAATGACGTTGTAACCCTTTTCTGTTAACAGTTTTGTTAAGTAGGTTCCGATTCCCACTACGGTTGCTTCCTTATTATTCTGGGTCCTGAAATCGGAATATTCTTCCTGGGAATGGGTGTGGTAGATTAAAATCTGGGGTTTGTCATTTTCTCCTTCCAGAGTAAATTTCTCCGAAAGAAATTGATCGGCTTTCATCAGATCCCGCCCTGCAGTGGTGGAGGTATGAACACTGTAAAAATGCTTCATCATATAATCATAATCAGCCAGCTGTTCCTTCCGGTATGTGGTTCCAACAATCGGCCAGATGCTGCTTGACGCACAGGTCATTGCAGAGTTTTTTTCTGTACCAGCAGGTCCGGGCTGTTGTATCTCCTGACTCACCTCTGGTTTTTGCGGTTGTGCTGCTTGCTGGCTTTCCTGTGTCTCCGGCTGAATCTTATGTGCTCCGGCATTTACGCTTCCGTCTTCACCGCTCTCTTCTCCGCCATCATACAGAAGAAAGCTGTGCTCCTCATAGAACTTCCCGCTTTCTAAATAACTCCTGTATGCCGGATCATTTTCTCCGTAATAATTGGCCTTTGTGTTACTTTTACCCGTATAACGGGATAAGGGGGAATGGCTGAAGAAAAACCCGCAAAAAAGGCTCCCGATAGAATCCTTCTGATAAAGCAATCTCCCCTCTTCCCCCTCCTGGTCCCAGACGGCAGCAGGATACTGGTATCGCCAGATAAAGGAGGCGCTATCTGCAACTCCCTCTCCGACCCAGTTTTGTATATCCTTTAAATCCAGTCTGCCTGCTGCCTGGGAAGCTTCTTTAAAACTTAAAAAAGCGGCCAGAATCAGGCTTACTGCAATCATTAATTTTTTAATTAACCAGTTCAATCGTTCACTGCTCTTATTCATAGCCGCCTTCCTGCATTCTTGATTCATAATATACTATGCAGAAAGCCGGCTGTTTACTACGAAACTTCCTGTCCCAGAAAGGTCATATGGATTCCCTCTGAAATAGTAAAGCTCAATTCTTTCACAGTTTCGTCAATATCGGGGGGTGTCACATAAAGTGGTCCGAACTCCGGCTCTAAAAGTTCCCGTATGAGATCATACTGCTCATCAGAATTAAGATTTTCCATAAAATCTCCCATACCCTTGGTCTCCATATTTTCTGACAAAGCTCTGATTAAGGTTCTGACTGTATCGTGAACGATGGCTGCAGCTCCTACCACGGTAGGGACGCCAATTGCCATAACCGGTACCCCTAAGCTTTCTTTTGTTAAACTGTGGCGGTGATTACCCACTCCGGAACCTGGATGGATTCCGGTATCCGTAAGCTGTATGGTGGTTCCGAGACGTTTTACACTTCTTGCGGCCAGAGCATCAATTGCAATAATGAGATCCGGTTTTGTTTCTTTAATAATTCCTTTTAGTATTTCGGCTGTTTCCATTCCGGTCTGAGCCATAACACCAGGAGCAATACCGCTAATCACCGGCATGGTTTTTCCCCGCCAGAAATCTTCCCCATACTGAACTTTTAAATGTCTGGTGACCTGAAGGTTTTTCAGAACTCTCGGCCCCAAAGAATCCGGAGTTACAGAAGAATTTCCAAGTCCTGCCACCAATACGTGAAAATCCGGTTTTCTGAAATCTTTCCCTTCCAGCAGTTTTGAGATCTGGGCTGAAAGCTCTTCCGACACCTCCCTGTGATAATCCTCGTCTCTTAAAGACAACTGGTCTGCTTCCAGGGTGATATAGGTTCCAATGGGCTTTCCCATGGCTTTTGAACCTTTTTCATCAAGAATTTTTACCTCAGTCATTTTAATCCGGCTGTCAGACCGGTGCCATTCCCGCAAGGATACCCCTGATATTTCTCCGCCGTCACCGGGAAAGCTCTCTTTTTCTTCAACAGCAAGATCTGTACGAACTTCAAATGTGTTTTCCATTTCTTCCTCCTTTCCAGCATTTCTAAGGTATTTTCTGCAAAAAAGCAGGAATTATGTATTGACATATGTATTGAAATTCGCTAAAATATAAAAGTATGTTTACATTGAACTGTCCGTGTCCAGGCTTTGATGCAAAACAAAGAATAAATCATATAACATTTTATTGGAGGTGTACAGATTGGCTAACATTAAATCTGCAAAGAAAAGAATCTTAGTTAACGAAACTAAGGCTGCTAGAAACAAAGCAATCAGATCCAAAGTGAAAACATCCATTAAGAAAGTGGAATCTGCTATTACTGCCGGTGACAAGGCTGCTGCACAGGCATCATTAGTAAATGCTATTACAGAGATCGACAAAGCTGCTACCAAAGGCGTATATCATAAGAATAACGCTTCCAGAAAAGTATCCAGAATCTCTAAAGCTGTTAACGCAATGGCTTAATTCATAAACGATATTTATCCCATTCAGACTAACCCGCTGAATGGGATTTTTTGGTTTGGCGGGATGTCATTTTGTTGGATCCCGCCAGGTTTTTATAAGATTTGAAGTGCACCGTTTTTATCTGTATTAAGGCGCAGCTCCCCTTCATACATACTGCCGTCAGATGTTAACCGGTATAGCTCTCCTTTCCAGATTACCCACTGGTCTTTTGCCATTTTCCCGGTACTGTCTAAATAATACCATTTTCCGTCACTTCCGGTTTTCCAGGTGTCTCTTACCATATATCCGGCTTCATCAAACCAGTACCAGGTTTCTCCGTCCTGATACCAGGCATTTTTCACATAATTTCCTGAATTTCCCAAATAAAATCTCCAGCCGTTTTCCTCTTCCGCCCATCCGGATTTTACTTCCGCTGCTGATAAAAGTGAATCTTTAAAGTCATCCCATGTATGGCTGGTGTGGTTATATACATATGGATTGGGGCAGATTTTACCGGTGACGTCGTAGTGGCGGATTACGTGGTCTTCTCTGATCCCGTATTGTTCCATAAGATGCCTTGTCAGTGTTTTTGCTGAAGCGACGGTTGCATCTTCAAAATACCAGTCTCTGCTTGTATCGGACTGGCTGCCTTTATTTCTGACGCATAGTTCTATGCCGATACTGTTGCTGTTGCGGCATTCGGGATGAATGTAGGTCTTGGCTCCGCAGTGCCATGCGATATTTTTGTCCTCTACTGACTGCCAGATCTCTCCGAAAAATCCCACAAAGTAGTGGGCGCTGGCGCCGACATACCGGGAGGCATAGTATTTGCAGTTTGCCTCCGCCCCTCCCAGCGCCCCTACGTAATGAATGACGATATATTTAATACGGCTTAGTTCGCCGTTGCTGTAGTTATATGGGGTTAGAAGTTTGTTTATCTCCACTTAAATCCCCTCCCTTCTTCCCGAGAATCCCATGTCATCTGCATCAAAGGATTCCCGGAAGCGTTCGATTTCTGTATAATCGGAATTTTTTAAGTTTTCCTGTATTCCAAGTAGTTCTATGTGGGTCATGTCTTTTGTTGATTCGCTTTTTACCATAGATATCACCTTGTCCCTTTTTATTAATATATGAAGGGCGTGTGAAAGATGTACCGTATAGATTAAAGCTATCTTTCTGAATGGCTCCAAAAAATCTTTTTTACGAGGGTTGTGATTTCTGGTTTAACAAGTCTATTGCCTTCGTCAAAACAGAGGGTAGTGGAATTCCCATTAGTCCGGCATTCTCTACTATGGATATGAGCTCATTTGCCATAAAGCCAATTACTACGGTATCTCGTATGTATGTTGTTCCAATAGACAAATCCAGTCGATGAGCAATTAGAACGAACAGAAGAGTCATTGATTTTCTGCATAAGCCTTTCCAACCTGCTTTTGATTCCAAAGTCCCTGTTTCTGTTTTTTTACTGTTATGAAATATAGCAGCTACTGCTATCCCGGATATGAAGTCTATTGCCATAAACAGGATCAAAGTAGCAATTCCAGTATCCCAACCTCCAAACAAAGTTGTGATGACACTGCCGATTATACCGGTTAAGGTGCATAAGGTGTTTTTCATTTTGTCTCTCCTCATATTTAATTTATGTTAATAGCATTATATAGTGTTTTTTGTAGTCTGTATGTCTACATTATCATTAAAAAAAATACCACTTATCTCCTCCAACGACACAATTCCAAGCAACTCACACAGCAACTTAATCTCACCCGCCTTAAACTGACTCTTATTCCACAGTTTCCTTCGAAGTCCATAGCTGGATAAATGTAGTCTGGCTGCAATCCACCCCTTTTTAAGCCCGGATTTTTTAATTAGTTCATTTAACCGAACTGTATTCGTCATGCCTTCCTCCTTTCTTGTAGTCTTTTTGTCTACACCATCACCATACTCCTGCGTATCCATTTTGTCAACACGCTTCTTAAAATTTGTTGAAAATAGTTCTACTCCATGTTATAATGCTGTCATGGAGGTGATCCTATGGATATAGGTCAGATCATAAAACAAAGACGTGAAGAACTGGGAATGTCACAGGAAGAGCTTGCTCGAATGGCGGGTTACAAATCACGTTCTTCCATTAATAAGATAGAGGTGGACGGCAGAGGACTTCCCCAGTCTAAAATAACCGCTATTGCAAAAGCACTGAAAACAACCCCCGCTTCCTTAATGGGCTGGGAGGAAACAGAAAGTTTTGCGCTGGAACATGTAAACAGCTGCTTTGGAGAATCCGCCAGGGAAATGTTAAACAACTTTCAAAAGCTCAATGAAAGCGGACAGAAAGAAGCACTTAAAAGAGTCAGTGAGATGGTACACATTCCCCAATATACAAAAACAGTCCCGGTTATTTCCCCCTTACACAAGGATACCCAGACTTATTTACAACCGGTTGCCGCTCATGAGCGGACAGATATCGAAGTGACAGAAGAAATGAAGCAGTATGATGATGCCTTTTTCGATGAATAAGGAATAAAACTCGTTGAGGTGATTTGTTTGAATTATGACACGTTATTACAAGAAGCAGAATCTGATGGAATTCTGATTAAGGAAAAACCGTTAATTGCAAATGATGGACGAATCAGAGGAGATCATATTCTGATCCGGCAGAATATGTCCGGATGCCAGAAGGCCTGTGTCCTGGCGGAAGAGCTTGGACATTATTACACCACTGCCGGAGACATTTTAGATCAGTCCGATGTTTCTAACCGGAAGCAGGAGCGTACCGCTCGTCTCTGGGCTTACAACAAGATGATTACATTGGAAAAGCTGGTTGCGGCAAAAGAAGCCGGATGCCGGAATAGCTATGAAATTGCAGAGCACTTAGATGTAACAGAAGAATTTTTGCTGGAAGCACTGGAATGCTATCACACAAAATACGGGAAAGGCTTGCAGAAGGACTGTTATTTAATCTTTTTTGAGCCATTTAATATCTATAAAATGATTGAATAGTTTTTTTATCGTATTATAGGCATAGTTATCATATATTATCCAGAGGTGATCTTACATGCAATCTTGTGAACTCGTAGCGCTTGTGTCATCCATCGCCTGCTGTCTGGCGAAAGACCGCTCAGCCGCTGAAATTGCTCTGCTAAGTAGTATTTTCAACCAGCTTAGTGACACTCTGGAGACTATTGCTGCCCATCAGTTGCTCTGTAGTGAAGACAAGGATGTTGAAGATATATTTTTTTTCCAAAGTAAACAGGAAAACCAGGAGTGATAAGGAACTACTCAGCCGTTCCTTATTCTCCTGGTTTTCAGTTTTTATACAACCCGTTTTCTTAATAAGCTGCCGTAAGTAAAAGCTCCACTGCCAGACGGTCCGAAAGCCGCCCTGTCTTTACTGCCTCTTCAGCATCCACGCAGGAACTCACATAAGAAAGAATCTGCTCCTTTGAAAAAGTCCTGGCCTGGGGCATCAGTTTTCCAGCTGCAAAAGGCGGTATTTTAAGCTTAGATGCAATCCCACTCTTGTCCATCCCCTTTCCCATCAGTTCCTTAACCTGAAGCAGCTGATTAAACTGTCTGGCTATGAGAAACAGGATTCTCATAGGCGGTTCTTTCAATGTGAGCAAATCTTCATAGAGTGCAAGGGCTTTTTTTGTCTGGCGGTTAACAATGGAATTGACCATTTCAAATATCTTATTGGCAGTCCGCTCCGTACAGATTGCCATCACATCCTCATCTGTTATGACTTCTCTTCCCAAGGTGAAACTGATCAGTTTTTCCAGCTCCATGCGGATGTTTTCCATATCATCTCCGGTCATGCTTAAGAAAAGCTCCATGGTCTGTCCGGTCACCTTCTTCCCTTCTCTGGAAAGAAGTGTTCCCGCCCACCTGGCAAGCTGGCTCATATCCTGACGTTCCATTTCAGCAGCATATCCCAGTTCCTTTATCTTTTTAAACATTTTGCTTCTTTTATCCACTTCTGTTTCCACAAACACCATACAGGTTGTATCCGGCATCTGGGGAAGGTAGACAGCCAGTTCCTCTGCTGCCGATTTAAAAAAACCGCTGTCTTCTACCAGAATCATTCGCTTCTCAGCAAAAAAAGGCATGGTATCGGCAAGGCTTATCAGTTCCTTTACGTCAATGGATTTTCCGTTAAACTGATTGAAATTCATGGTATCTCCCTGGGTTATGGCCGATTTCATCTGATTTTTATAGCTGTTTTTCAAAAAGGCTTCTTCCCCAAATAAGAGGTAAACCGGCTTAAAACTATTATTTTTTATATCCTGATTCAGGGTCTGCATAACATGTTTCACTCCTTTTCCTTCCCTTCATTATACCCATGGTTCTTATTTCCGTCAACGAAAGTTGAAAAACGAATCCTGGTTCCATCGGTTTCCAGTCTGACCGCTCCGCTAAGTCCAGTCTGAAAGACGGTAACATTTTGATCTTTTAAACGATCTAATACTTCTTTATGGGGGTGCCCGTAAGAATTTCCCTGTCCATAGGAGATCACAGACCAGGAGGGAGATACTGCATCAAGAAACGGTTCACTGGAGGAATACTTCGAACCGTGATGAGCGGTTTTTAAAACATTTACTTCACCAAGTGAATTATAATCCGTTTTTCCAAGAAGGCGCTGCTCGTCCGCCTCCCCCATATCACCGGTAAACAGCATATGGCAATCACCATAATCCATTTTAAGCACCTGTGATTCTCCATTGACATCACTCGGAACGTCTTCTTTACCGGGATAAAGGCAGGTGATGGAAAGGGTTCCTATTTTCATAAAATCTCCTCCTGTTAAATACCGCACGCATGTTCCCCTTTTTCTTCCCAGCTCTTCCAGAGACTGAATGGATTCATCCTCCCTCCCATGATAGGGAAGAAACAGATTCTTAATCTGAATATCCTCACAGCTTTCCAGTATGTATTTCACCCCGCTTAAATGATCCTGGTCCCCATGGCTGACAAATGCATAATCAATTACGGAAATACCGAGGGATTTAAGACAGGGAGCCAGCGTGTACTCTCCCAGAGACTTATTTGACGAACTGCCTCCGTCTACCAGTATGGCTCCCCCTTCAGTCCTCAGTAAAATACCATCTCCCTGCCCAACATCAAGAAACCATGCATCCAGCCCTTTTACTGGCTGAGGCAAAAAAAGCAGTATGGACAAAAGATAGAATCCTGCTAAAAAAGGAAGCTTTGCACCATATGGAATCCCGGCTGCATTTTTATCCTTTCCCTCTTTAGGCGAATCCCCTTTCTTCTCTCCATTCTCCCATTTCCCCAACATTTCAATGAGCAGCATACCAGCAGTCAGAAGTAATGCAAAAGCGGCAAGCACGCGAATTCCCGGCCTTCCCAAAATAATATTGTGCCCCGGTATCTGTTCCGCCGTTTTTAGCAGAACTTCATACAAAGACAGAATATAGTGTCCGGTCCCTGCAGCGGCAGTTCCTAAAACTGAGCTTATGGCTCCAAAGGCAATCACTCCCATACCGGAACAGAGTACTCCACCCACAAGGGGAATGACCAGAAGATTCAGCAACAGGCCATAAGGAGGCATTTGATAAAAATGAAATGCCGTTACAGGCAGAGTCATCATCTGAACAGCAAAGCAGGCAGAAATGCTCCCGGCAAACAGATGATTTTTTCCCAGCCAGCCCCGGATGACCGGAGTCAGTCCTCCAATCGCAAAAACAGCTCCAAAGGACAGCTGGACTCCTCCCTGCATAATGAGAAACGGAGACTGAAAACTAAGAAGAAGTAAAGACAGCGAAGCTGCAGACATTAAGTCATAGGTTCTGCCAAGACAGGCAGCATAAAATCCAGCACACATCATCAAACCCGCACGCACAACAGAGGGGCTCCCGCCGGTCAAAATGCCGTATAAAATCAGAAGAGCTGTGCTTAAAAAACCAGCGCCCCAAAAGCCTGTCCCGGCTTTTTTCATCAGCTTATAGAAAGCCAGTCCGATAAAGGACATATGAAGGCCACTGATTGCAAGAAGGTGGGCGATACCGTTTTTCTGGTATAAGTCCTTGATTTCACTGGAAACCCCCTTTCTATCTCCCAGCACGGCAGCCGCAAAAATACCAGCATCCTCTTCTTTGGCATCCCGATAGAGAAGAGCCTTACTTCGGGCTTTCAATTTCCTTAAGTGTTCTAATAGCGGGGACTTGGCGGCATCCACTATTTCCATCTCTTCTGCAAAAAGGCGGAATTCAAATCCCATGGACTGGTAGTAGTTTTTGAAGTCAAACTCACCTGGATTTCTCGCCTGGGAAAAGAGCTGCACCTCTCCCCGCACCGCAACCGCCTGCCCAATTCCCAAAAGTTCCGATGAACGGTTACCGGCCTTCTTTAAGGATACCAGAATTTTGGAAGGCTCATAAGATACCTCATCCCAGTTCCCTTTTCTCATCTTCCGGACCCGGTTATTTTTTAAAGTCAGACAGACAGTTCCCTCATCTTCCTCAATGGAAGAAATTTCACCCTGAACCTCGGTATAATAAGAGGAAATTTCATCCATCCTTTTTTCCCGTTCTCTCCAATTATTCATTTCAGAATCTGCACGGGCCGATCCTAAGTAGAAAAAAACAAGAGGCAAAAAGACCCAAAGCGGGTTTCTGCCTCTCCTGCAAACGCAAAAAATCATCCCGGCTGCAATCAGCGCCGGAAGAAAAAGCCAAGATGTCAAAGCCAGCAGTACGGCAGTCTCTCCAAGTACAAATCCCCCTGCAATCAGACATAATGGGCGTTTTATTGTTGTGTTCCTCCTGTTTCTTCCGTTGATTCCTCATTTTCCTTATTGTAATCCAGATTTCGCTCAAACAGCTGGTTTAAAGAAATGGAGTCCCGGAACATCACTTCCTGGGAACCATTGACTGTGATCTGCACCTTGTTGATGGAAGAGACCGCAGCCAGAGAATTCACGATGGAATAGATGGGAATATATTCTTTTACCTCCAGTGTGTTATTGAGAAATGAGGAGTCAAAATTGATATAACATACATTTTCATTAACGGAAACATTAAGTAACTTGGTATCCTTAGGCAGAGTCGGATTTAAACCCGGTCTGCCGGGACCTGCAATCAGCTGTTCAATTACCAGCTTTTCCAGAGAAGTATTGATGTTATGAACCACTTCCCTCGTTTCCTTAACCAGCTTTTCTCCGCTTTCATCTGAAAAATATAAAGACAGTTCCGTCTTTTCAAAGGAGTTGACGTTGCTGATATTATCTATAAAATCCGTACTCTGCATGGGCCCTACCGGGTTTCCGGTGCTGTCCATACGTGGCTGTTCTGCGATGTAGACTGCCACATATGCAATCCCCTTAATCTGTGTTAATGTCCTGACAAGAGCTGCCCTGCAAAGAATCTCCCTGGTGTTGTTCATCATGGCGTAATTATTATCAAAATACAGATACAAAACCGTATCTTCCAGTTTATACCGTTCAAATCCCACCTTGTCCGGGACCGCTGCCTGCCTGTCTAAATCCTTTGGAACGTTACGAAGCTGTTCCATCAGATTCTTTATCTTCCAGTCTGTTTCCTCTTCTGAATCATCTGCGGGCTTCTGTGGCATGGTATATGGCTGAGGCTCCATTTTTGTCATGGCTGAATTCAGATAGTAGATCTGATAAAGCTCCCCGTCCTCTTTGCTTTCTTCAGGGGCTCTTCCTGAACAGCCATATAAACAGCATATCACAGACAGCAGGAAGATCAGTATACAGATTCGTTGCTTCATCCTTATCCCTCCTGTTCCTAAGAAATGTATGTAAGAGGAATACGTACGGTAAAAGTGGTACCCTCTCCCTCTTTACTCTGAAGCTTGATGGCTCCCTGATGCATTAGCACGATTTTTTTTGTAATGGACAAACCAAGACCTGTTCCTCCCGTTTCTCTGGATCTTGCCTTATCCACACGGTAAAAACGGTCAAAAACACGTTCCTGAAATTCTTCGGAGATTCCGATTCCTGAGTCAGCAACCTTAATATAAAAGAATTTATGATCCGCATCCAGTGTCACCCGGACCCAGCCGCCTTCCACATTGTATTTGATGGCGTTCTCCACAAGATTGCTCAGTGCCAGAGACAGCTTCATCTCATCCACATCTGCAGTTACTTCCCGCATGCTCTCAAAAGTCAGCTCAATATTCCTCTTTCCTGCAATGGGGCGGAGCCGCTTTAAAATCAGTTCCAGCAGACCATTAATTTTAACCTGAGCCACGTTCAAGTTTGCTCCTGCCGTCTTATCCATTCGAACCAGAGCCAGGAGATCGTCTATAATTTTATTCTCTCTTTCAATCTCTTCTGATATATCGCTTAAAAATTCCCGATACAGCTCCACGGGAGCATCCTCCATGCCAATCAGAGAATCTGCCAGAACACGAATCGAGGTAATGGGAGTTTTTAATTCATGAGATACATTGGAAACAAACTCTTCCCTCGACTTGTCCACCGCTTTTAACTTCTTTAAGGTGGTATTAATGGAATCAGAGATCTGCCTGGTTTCCTTATAGATACGGGAACTGATATCCTCATCTAAATTTCCCTCTGCAGCCCGGTTTAACAGCCGCTGCAGCTCACGAAACGGCTTCATCAAAAGCTTTACAATAAGAACTGCTATTATTGCCAGTATGGAAACAATTAAAAGCTGCAAAAACGCACTTTTATCCGATACTGCCACAATCCGGTTTAAAAGATCCTCAGAGGATGCCGTCACAATCATGACACCGTCTATCTCCTTATCCTGGCTGTTGGAATAGATGGGAATTGTGAGAGAAAAATATCTTTTCTCCTGATTATATTTGCTGCTGTTTTCGCCGTTAAAGCAGCGGATCACTTCCTCCGACACATTGGTCTTTCCTGCTGATAAGGAAAACGTATCGCTGATAATGCGAAAGCTTTTATTGATAATTATAATTCTTCCGTTAAACATATCCGCTTTCACAGTCATCTCATTGTCCAGCAGGGGATCCTTAGGATCCATGGTTAAATATCCAATCCTGGTCATCTTGTTGCTTAATATCCAGCACTGGTTCTGGATTTCCTGCATTCTGGAATCGATAAGGTTTTGCCGGAACGCTCCAAGCAGAACAGAACTTCCTATAAAAACAGGAATGCTTCCTATAAACAAAAAAACGAGAATCAGGGTGATCTGCAGGCTTATGGTGGGCTTTCGGCTGAATGGTTTATCCTGAAACATGGTCACACCCCTCCAATCTTCGGCTCATCATAGCTGCGTTTCTTTGGTGCAGGCAACCGCCAGCGCCCCGGGACCGATATGGCAGGCCACGCTTAGTGAAAGATGATCCACATAGATCTCTCCTGTTTCCGGAAATAATTCTTCCAGTTCCCGTTTGAATTCCAGGGCTGCTTCCAGACTGTCTGAGTGTACAACCGCAATATGGGTTTTTACTCCCAAGGGATCTTTAAAACGCTCATCCATATCTTTTTTTATGGCAGCAATCATCATGGCTTTTGCCTGCTTCATGGTTCTTGCTTTTGCAAAAGCATCAAGCTTTTCTCCCTGTATGGTGAGTACCGGCTTAATACGAAGAAAACTTCCAAGCAGCGCGGCAGCAGGGGTGATTCTTCCGCCCTTTTTTAGATATTCCAGAGTATCTAAGGTGATATAAATGGTGGAATCCATCTTAGTCTCCTCTAATTTCTCCTTAATCGCCTGGGGGCTTATTCCCTGATCTGCCATCTCCTTGGCATCAAGTACAGACTGTCTCTGTGTCACGGAAATTCTCTGATTATTAACGATAAACACCTTACCCTCAAAATCCTCCGCCAGCATAATGGCGGTCTGGCACGAACTGCTTAATCCGCTGGACATGGGTATGTGCACAATGGCTTCGTATTCATTTAGCAGGTCATTCCATAAATCCATTAAATCACCGGGAGATGGCTGTGAGGTAGAAATCTCCGCGCCGCTTTCAAGCTTTTCATAAAACTCCTGCTGGCTTAAGCTGATATCCTCATAATACATCTCTCCATCCATCATAAATGGCATGGGAATGACATAAATTCCAGCTTCCTTCCCCTGCTTCTGGGTAATTCCGCTGTTGCTGTCTGTAACAATAGCTACTTTCATTCCGGCTCTCCTTCATTTCTCAAATTAAGTATTCTGCTCTGCTTCACTCACAGATGTATAAAGCTGGTAATACATGCCTTTCTTTAAAAGGAGTTCTTCATGACTTCCTTCTTCCACAATACTGTTGTCGGACAGAACTAAAATCCGGTCAGCATTCTGTATGGTAGTAAGCCGGTGTGCGATCGTCACAGTTGTCCTTCCTTTGGAAAGCCGCTCTAAAGACTGGGAAACCAGCTGCTCGCTTTCATTATCAAGTGCAGAGGTCGCTTCATCAAGAATCAGAACCGGCGGATTTTTTAAGAACACTCTGGCAATACTGATCCGCTGCTTCTGACCGCCGGAAAGCTTCACTCCCCGCTCTCCTACATATGTATGGTATCCATCCTTTAATCCTGTGATGAATTCATGGGCACCTGCCATCTTAGCAGCTGTAACCACCTCTTCCATGGTAGCACCCGGACAGCCGTATTCAATATTATCAAATACAGTTCCTGAGAATAAATAGACATCCTGCTGCACCACGCCTACCGTGCTTCTTAAGCTCTTAAGCGTCACTTCCCTGATATCCTGTCCGTCAATTAAAATTCTTCCCTCCGTAGGGTCATAAAAACGGGGTACCAGGCTGCAAAGAGTTGTTTTCCCGCCTCCGGAAGGTCCTACCAGAGCCACCTTTTCTCCCTGTCTGATTTTTAAGTTAATATGAGACAGGACCGGATTACGGTCATCCGGATATTCAAAAGAGACGTCCTCAAAGGAGATTTCCCCTTTGATTTCCGTAAGCGGTCTTGCGCCCTCTTCATCAAAAATATCTACATTGGCATCCATCAGCTCCA
The DNA here is from genome assembly GCA_023460575.1 of Bacillota bacterium. Lineage (GTDB taxonomy): Bacteria > Bacillota > Clostridia > Lachnospirales > Lachnospiraceae > Lacrimispora. The sequence continues at coordinate 3,625 of JAEWPQ010000015.1, read as the reverse complement.
GGAAACGGTCAATTCCTGTCATACCTCTCTGAAACTGTTCCGCGAACTCAATGATTCTTCGTATGGTAGCCAGTAATGTGCTGACATAAAGGATGTATGCCACAAGATCTCCCGGTTCAATCAGACCCTTTATCATAAAAATACCACCTGCTACGATCACCACTACATACATCAGACCATCAAACATCCGGATGGTATTCTGGAAAGCTGCCATATATTTATAAGTTTTTCTTTTAATCTGTAAGAATTCCTGATTGTCACGATTGAATTTCTCTATCTCGATTTTCTCATTGGCAAAGGCTCTTACCACCCTGTTTCCAAGCAGGCTGTCTTCAATCCTGGCATTCAGTTCACCAATATGGTTTCTCTGGTGTTTAAACGCTTTCCTTACCTGAATGTTAAAATAAGTACAGGATAATGCCATCACAGGAATCAGCAGAAAAATAATAAGGGTCAGGGGGAGACTGATTCGCGACAGGATTATAAAAGAAACCACCGTCTTTAAAAATGCAATAAAAAATTCTTCGGGACAGTGATGGGCAAATTCCGTCACGTCAAATAAATCGCTGGTAATCCGTGACATAATCTGCCCGATCTTGGTATTATTGAAATAATTATCGGAGAGCTTCTGCAGATGGCCAAACGCATCCTCTCTCATATCCGTCTCTATGGCAGCTCCCATCACATGACCGGTATATGCCATATAAAAGCTTGCCATACCGTCAATGATCCTGAGTCCGAAATAAAGTGCACCGATGCTTATAATGGTGCGGACGGTCAGTGCCGATATATCCCGCAGCCCCTGATTGGTAATAAACCGAAGGATCAGGGGCAGCACCATCTCACAAATGGTGGTTAAGGACGCACAGAACAAGTCCATCACCATAATCTTTGTATATTTTTTATAATAAGGCACAAACCGCCTCAGCAGTATGCCTGTTTTCATCTCTTTCTGATTCATACATTCCTCTACTCTGTTATTCTAATGCTTTTTATCAGTTCCAAAGCCCAGTCTTTCTCCCCCGGTTTTCTGCTTACAATATTAATATTCATTCGCTGGTCTTTATAAAGTACCTGGGCAGATACTCCATATCTGGTTTCTCCCGGCTTCTCCTCCGGTCCATAAAAAGCCACCCTGACCTTCGCCTGATTTAGTTCAAAATCCAGGATTTCCTCGGGTTTGCCCTGTTCAAACCACTGGGGCTTAAACTCCGCTTCACGCCCTGCAAAGACCGCTGCATAAACATAATAATCATGACCGCCATAATCCCTGCCGTCATAATAATGATCCATTACACTGTTATCTTCCTCATCGTATAAGAAATTTCCCGGTATGGCAAAACTCATATTACCAATCTTCCGGTAGACCAGATATTTTCTGCAGCCAATGGAATCCTCAATATCCATGAGATTCACGGACTCCATCTTCATAGGAGTGTGTAAATCAAGAGCACAGACATCAAGATAGGTTTTCATTGGAAATGGAATATCCGGATCCATGACATATGCCTTTTCAAGAAGTTCTATGATTCTCTGATTAACATAAAAGTCCTGTGTGCTCCGCTGGGACGGCATGAAATAGCAGGACTGGTTCAAAAGAACCATCGCGCTGTTCCTGTAATATCTGGCATCCTTTTGAAGGTCATTCCATATGAAGAAATCCCTGGCAAATGCCACACTCATCCCGGAATGTACCATCCCGGCTATCTCCTTAAATGAAAAAGACCGGATGTGAGTAATCAGCTTTCCTTCCTGCCTGGATGGAACATAATAAATGGCAGGCCAGCAAAACATGTATTCCCCTTTTTCACTCCAGCCGGATACCAGATCCATCAAATCGGAAAACCATTGGTAAAAATATTTTTGTCTCATGGCAAAAAAATCTCTTTTTATGAAATAACCCGTCCGGTCTTCCACTTTAAGCTTTAGCTTCTTTTCCCGCGCAGCTTCTTCTAAAAACTCCACCACCGCAGCATGAAACCCGGGTCCTGCGATGTTTGTCTGGCTCTCTCCCTGAAACCTGCGCTTATTCCAGTTAAACCAGATATATCCTTCCGGACACAGCTGGACAAGCAGCATTCCTTCAATTCGAAAACACTGATATCCCATCTTCTTCGCAAGCTCCTTCACCATAAGCTCCGCAGACTGACAGTTCCAGGAAAAACGGGAAAATATTTTTTTCTTGGGCTCCAAAGAAAATCTGATTCTTATACTCATCTGAAATCCTTCCTAACATACCTTTCTATATTCTATCGTATTTTTGTTAGAAATGGAAGCACAAAACGTACATGGACAAAGTAATTTTTATTGTTTCACAAAAAAGAAGACCCCCAGTACGTTTACTGGGAAGCCCCCCTTATTCTTTCAAATTACCGGACAAGCAGTGATTTTCCTGTCATCTCTTTTGGCTGCTCCATACCCATCAGTTCGATTAGGGTGGGTGCGATATCTGCAAGACAGCCGCCCTCTCTCAGCTTACAGGCCGGATCAGCATTAACCAGAATGAAAGGTACCGGATTGGTTGTATGGGCTGTAAACGGTTCTCCAGTCTCATAATCAAGGAGCTGCTCTGCATTGCCATGATCTGCGCAGATAAACAAAACTCCGTTCATTTCCTTCACTGCATCTACAGTTCTTTCCACACATGTATCAACCGTCTCGATTGCCTTGATTGCCGCATCTTCAATACCGGTATGTCCAACCATGTCCGGATTAGCAAAATTAACAATGATAACATCGTATTTTCCTGAGGTAACAGCCTCTACCAGTTTGTCACAGACAACAGGCGCACTCATCTCAGGCTGTAAATCATAGGTGGCAACCTTAGGAGACGGAACTAATATTCTGTCTTCTCCTTTATTCGGTTCTTCCACACCGCCGTTAAAGAAAAATGTTACGTGGGCATATTTCTCAGTCTCTGCAATTCTGGCCTGAGTCAAGTTGTGATCGGCAAGGAATTGTCCAAAAGTATTGACAATTGATTCCTTTTTAAATGCTACCAGCTTATTATTAATTGTCTCATCATAATTGGTAAAGCATACATAGGTCAGATTAAGACGCTTTTCTCTCTCAAACCCCTTAAACTCGTCATCGCAGAAGGCTCTTGTCAGTTCTCTTGCGCGGTCAGGACGGAAGTTAAAGAAAATTACGGAATCGCCGTCTTCTACAACAGCAACCGGTGCTCCGTTCTCTGTCACTACGAATGGCTCCACAAACTCATCATTCTTTTCTGCGTCATAGGACGCCTGAATACCTGCTGCAGCTGACTGAGCCTGATTTCCTTCTCCCTTTGTCAGGGCATCATAAGCCCGTTTCACACGGTCCCAGCGGTTATCTCTGTCCATCGCGTAATAACGTCCGGAAACAGATGCCACCCTGCCTACGCCAAGCTCTTTCATCTTCGCTTCCAGCGCTTCCACATAGCCTTTGCCTGAAGCCGGAGGTGTATCACGGCCATCTAAGAAGCAATGAACGTATACTTTCTCAAGACCGTTTTTCTTGGCCAGTTCCAATAACCCATAGATGTGGCCGATATGGCTGTGAACTCCGCCGTCTGATACCAGTCCCCACATATGAAGTGCGGAATTGTTCTTTTTGCAGTTTTCCACTGCCTGTAAAAATTCGG
>JAEWPQ010000014.1 GCA_023460575.1 Bacillota bacterium | reverse complement strand
CTACCGTAGGAACACCAAGTCTTCTTACTTCGCCTTTTGTTTCTTTGGGTATTTCTACCCGTCGAACTGGATTGGGTTTATATTTACCTGTCCTTATCTCTTGGATTAGAGTGTCTTGGTTTTCTCTCAGGCAGGGTAGAAGTTCATCTACCTGCATTCCATCAATTCCACCTGCTCCCTTATTTGATTTCACTTGTTTATATGCCTTATTAAGGTTATCTTTCCGCAAAATTAAATCCAAAAGATTGTTCGTCCAATAGTCTATGATGATACCGCTCTATTCAGCAATCTTAGAGTAGTCGAACACTTCTGCATTCTCTTTCTGTTCCCCAGATACCATTTGCAGATAGTCTTCCATATGAAGTTGTCTGTTCTTAAATCTACTTTCAGTTACATTCATTGTTTGTAGTGCAACCTTATCCTTAACTATAGCCTGATGTGGTTTCTGTTCGTCAGACCAGAGATTTGCCTCCACCTTCCTTCAGATTCCACCTCACGGTGGACACCCTTGGTCTTGGCTGTATCCTTCCCACTACTAGGGCGGACTAGGGACTTTCACCCATTAGAAACGTGCGCCGCAAGGCGCACACTCAAAAAAACCGCCACTAAAAAGTGACGGCTTGCTGTTAAAGAATATTAAATTGTTAACTAGAAAGACCCCCATTACTGGAGGTCTTTCTAGTTAAAGTTGTTGTTGCTGTGTTTGTTCCTGTGAAATTGCCATTCCAAGATAGCGGTCAAGCTGCTCTTCCTCTAGGGATGCAATCATATTGGAAAATGGTTTAATATCCCGTTCTACTGCATAAGCTTCCAGAACATTAAAATATTCAAGACGGTTTTCCTTTGCGATAGATATTGGCAAAAAGCCATGAGCCATCAGCTGATAGTTCATAATTAATCTGGAGGTTCTTCCATTTCCATCAGCAAACGGATGTATTCTCACAAACTCAGCATGGGTCCAGGCCGCAAGCTCAATTACATTTTCTATTGCTCTATCCTGCAAATCCATATAAAATGCTTTTACCTGACGATACATCTCGTTAGGGCTTGGTGGAGTATGGGAGGCACCAGAAATATAAACATCTACGTTCCGATAAATTCCTCCAATCATAATATTTTCCATTAAAACAGCATGTAAGTCCTTAATAATATGTTCGTCCAAGGGCTTTTTTTCTGCGATACAGTCTTTTACATACTGATAGGCTTTGTTATGATTAATGACCTCATAAATTTCTCGAAGTTTTTTTCCACCTACGGACAGCCCTTCCTCCAATACCACCTTAGTTTCCAGAAGGGTAAGTGTGTTCCCTTCAATTGCTGTAGAATTATGTGTATATTGTAGTTCGAATTGCTGTGAGTAGCTTTTTACCGTTATTTCAGGGAGTGAATCTTTAATTTGTTCGTAGTCATCTCTCTTTTGAAGTATTACTTTATAATCCAAGCTATCCACTCCTTTCTTCTCTATTCCTAATATGATATTTTACCATGTTTTGGTTATTTATTCAATGCAAGACTAAGATATTAATCACCAAGTATCACCCAACGCTCACCGTCATAATCCTCAAATTTTTCGGTTGTAACATTCTGTTCAAAATAGACTGCCAGTAATCGCTTAATATCTTCCTTGCCAGCTCGTTGTGCAATGAAACCCTGCTCTCGTAAAATTTTCTCTATGCGATTTAAATAAGGGAAAACCTCACTTTCCTTTTCGTTACAAAGCCGTATGATGACGAGGAATTCCCGCGCTGTTGCCATCTGCACCTGTATACGATCAAGATGAAGGATATCCAACTCCAGCAACTTCCGCACAGACGGTTTGTTCTCCTGATCCATACGGCTTCGCAAAAATCGCTTATTATCCTCGTAGCTCTCCCGGCTATAGAGACAAAGGAACTCTAACTCAGCAAAGCCTTTGAGAACAGTCATCAACGCATATATACGGGCTGATATACTTTCTTCTGATAAAACAGAAATATTCGTGGGCTTAATCATAAAATACACCAGCCGATCGCTCCTGTAGGTTAGGTGTAAGGCGCTTCCTCCGGCATAAATTCCTTCTTATTTTGCAATGCCCCATAATTTTCTCTCCTGATACTCTCCTAACTGGTATACCCAGCCGTTCGGCCTCTTTTAAGATCATCATTTTGCCACCGCCTTCACAATAGTCTTTGTAATATTCATGGCAGCTTGCCCGGCATATACTGCACTCATAAAGTTGGCTTTCGTACTGGTATCCAGCCCAAAGGCTCCGGCAATCCGGGGAATTTCTCCTGCTGCCAGCATCAGACCTAACCCCAATTGTACTGTTTTTTGTTTATCTGTCTTGGACGCTCTATGGTACTGGGCTGGTAGTCTCCATGTTTGAATGTGCGATTGAATATCAGTCCGGAAGAGGAAGTATCCGTGATACTGCTCTTAACGCTATAAAGGGCCGTGTGCATGGGAAATGGGGTGTACTTACCCCCGCCTTTGCATGCGCTTTTATAATACGGGAAATTCCCGACCACATTATGAAAGGTCGGGATACTATGAATATCTTTGAACACAAAGCCAGCTTCCTTGGAAGCCAGGAGGTTGAATACTCTGGAGACTCCCTCTTGTCACTGCTAAGGCTTGCCAAGCAAATCCGGCAGAGACTTGGAACACAGGGCTATTTGCTGGACTGCTACCTCTCCCTCTATTTCGAGGGAGTCAGTACAATACTTACTTATAAAGCTGCTAACGATGGCTTTATGGGGTGCGGTGAATTCCAGAGCCTATGCCTTCATGTACTGGACGGCACTGAGCCAGATAATCAACACCCTCTTTACCATCGGATATTGGAAACTTATGAAGCGCAGAGAAAAAAATTATCCTTTCAGGAATATAACACGCAATTGTATATGCTTCTGGTTTTTCTTAAAGACGAGCTGCAAGCTTATGCAACAGAATGCTTCGTAAAAGAACAAGTAAAAAATATTGAGGATGCGATTGATTTCTTCCAACTAAAGGAGTTTTATAACCAAATTTCTCAGATTGTAGGTGAACCATTTATGGAAGAACTTAACTTAAGACTTAAAAAGCGGTTTTTGCTTGCACCGATTGCGATGGTGTTTGAACAAGGCTTTACCGATGAATTGATTGACAGACTTATGTGCCGCGATCCGGAAACCAGCAGACTAATATTTCAGCTTATGATGGATGTCCTGTAACAGTGACAGGCAACTGGAGAAGGAGAAGCACAGGGAGAATTGACTCTCTGTGCTTTTCTAACTACCTCCAGAGCACCTGCGTGCTCAAGCGTGTCTAAAATGTAGTCCCGTAGCCGCTGGACAGATTTTACGGATGCAGTGAATGATTTTATTGAGCTGAATTTGCTTTCATTCGCCACCCATGACTCATTCTAGTCCATATCACATTGTTTTCTCTCCCATATTCCAAGCATCTGCCATTCAATACCGGCATAAAGATGATCGCTCCAAAAATTTTTTTAAAAAAGGCTTGTAGTATAAAAACACATTGCTATACTGGAATTAACGGTACCGTAAAAAATCTAATTTCAAAGGAGATTCTTTATGGATAATAATTTTATAGTAAAGCAAATCGGCGTAATTTGCGCCGATGAAAATGGATTTCGCATAGAGCTTGCACCTGAATACAAAGATTCACTTATCGGCCTAGATGGCTTTTCTTATATCAATATTCTTTGGTGGTTTTCCAGCTGTGATAATGAGGAGGAGCGAAGTGTTTTGTCGGAAGCAAAGCCATATACAAAAGGGCCGGACACGCTGGGGACATTTGCTACTCGCTCACCGCAGCGCCCTAACCCCATTGCTCTATCATGTGCCTATGTCACCTACATTGATGCGAATAATGGGATTGTCGGGCTTGCCTACATTGATGCAGATGACCAAAGTCCTGTTCTCGACATTAAGCCCTATACACCAAGCCTTGACCGTGTGGAAGAACCGGAGGTTCCTGCGTGGTGCAAACACTGGCCTTACAATGTAGAAACCAGTGGAGAATTTGATTGGGAATCTGAATTTAACTTTTAATCATGGGAGGCACAGGGTAGCTTGTTTGCTGCCCTGTGCCTCTTTTCGCTATATCCACAAAATAGTCCAGCCGATCCTTGCATAAAGGCTGTGGAAATTTACAGTAACATATGGTATGATGACTTCTAGCAAGAATTTAATTGCTTAATACTTTTAATAAACAGAATCTCTTATAAGGAGTGGTGGTATGCCCCCAAAGAATCGTTTTTCCTCTGTGCAAAAAAAACAAATATAAAATTGTACAGAGGAGTAAATAACAAATGAATAGATTAGATAAACCGGTCATTACAAATGAAACCATTAAAGCAATGGAGGATATGTCTTTTTTTACTTATTCACAAATTTTTGATGACTTACTGATTGTTGCCCAAAAAGAAACGAATTGTTTTGTATTAAAGACAAGCGATGGATTGATAATCATTGATGCCATATGGCCTGCAAAAGAAGCTTTTGATGCCATCATCGGCGCAATTAAAGAAATAGGATGGAACCCTGATTCCATAAAAAAATTGATCCTAACACATGGTCATGTCGATCACACAGGATGTGGTAAATGGTTTGTTAAGCAATATCATGCTCAAACATATCTTTCTAAAGAAGATGATATTTTCTGGCAAGAACATCCGGCAAAGCCAGACAGACCGAAAACGTGGAAAGACTACAACATTGACCATTATCTGCAAAATGGAGATACCATAACATTAGGCAACAAGACTATATATGTTTATAGCACCCCCGGTCATACTCCCGGATGCTTAAGTTATATCTTCCCCGTAAAAGAAAGCGGAGAAAAGCACATGGCCGCCCTTTGGGGAGGTACTACCCCACCTCGAAAAAAAGCAGAGATAGAACAGTACTTAAAATCATTGGAGTACTTTATCAAAATGGCAATCTACCAAAATGTGGATGTAGCTTTAAGCAATCATACGGCAATTGACAATGGTCTGGAACGTATTGCATACTCTAAGAAAAGATTATCTTATATGCCCAACATCTATGTTATTGGATCTGACGGATTTCAAAAATACTGTCAGGTTTTTCGGATAATGGGCAATGACATGTTAAAAAATCATGAGCATAGCGGGCATTTATTAGGCTGAGCGAATTGCTCGTTTTGAACATAAACAGAACCTGCAATCAGTTCGAGGGGCTGTGAAATAAGTCTCTATGAAAAAGGAGGATTCTCTTTTGAGCGATAGCGTGGAAGAGGATCCTCCTTTCAAATGATCAAGATGATTAAAAATGAGTAGAATTGCCCCTACCCCAAGGGGGATGGGCAATTCTATGCTACGCTGCCTTGGATATTCTCATTTTCTTATTTTGATATTTGTAAAGATTTTGACCTATAACTGTTACGATCAGGGCCACAGATAGACACCTTTTCTACATACTCTTCCAGTTTGGATGCGTATTGCAACAAAGTCTCATATTGTTTCTGCTGAACAGACTTCCGATGACCTTTCCCGTAAACAAATGTTATACAATCCAGTTTAAAGAAATCAGCGTAACGAGATACCATTTCTTTTAATTCTTCTGGAATGTATTCCGTATTCGTTTGCATCTTAAGACCTGAGAACGCTAACGTACTGTTGATTTCTTCTAGCAAAGCAGTTATCTTTTCAAAAAGTCGGTATCTTGATTTTTCTGTTGCCTTCTTCCATACCCAGGAATACTTGTTTGCGTTTGCTTCAAACTTTGAGCCATCGATGTAGATATGGTTAAGATCCACGTGCTCCTCTGCAAAGATCTTTTGATTGATATCATAAAAGATTTCTTCAA
>JAEWPQ010000013.1 GCA_023460575.1 Bacillota bacterium | reverse complement strand
AGTGAAAATAAAAGAGAATAGAGTTGAAGAAAAAATTAAAAGACAAATAGTGTTATAAAGAGAAACTGCTAACGAGATATAAAGTTAGTAGTTTTTTGTTTAAAATTATTTCACTAAATTGCTATTTGTCGCATCAATATGATCTTGTAAAGTCTTTCCCATGGCAGCGTCAAGAGCCGCAACTCCTGGTGTTGTTGCCAACGCATTGTTTACTAGCGGAGGAAGCGGTCCCTGTGGTCCTTCTGGTCCTTGTGGCCCGATTGGTCCCTGCGGTCCAACATTTCCCTGCGCTCCTTTTGCATATCCTATAATTACATCGACTAATGCCATATATTTAACCTCCTATTGTCCATTGTCGTAAGTCCATGAGATTGCTCCCGTAGTATCGTTATAATTGAATGGTGGCGCATCGTATAGTGCATCATCGTAAACGCAATGTATTGCGCTGTTATCAGCATCATCTGTGTATATGTAAACACGGCTTGACGGTGGTATACTTACTCCAGACTGCCCTTGCGGTCCCTGTGGTCCGGTGGCTCCAGTAGCTCCGTTAAATTCTCCTGCCGCCTGACGATCTAATATATCCTGCCTTGTTGCAGCTGCATTTGCCGCTGCATCATTAGCATTTCCTGCCGCTATATTTGCCGCCCCTGCTGCCGTGTTCGCCGTTCCTGCTGCCGTATTTGCTGCTGCGGCTGCGGCTGTAGCGACTGTAGTGTTATTCTCAACTTCATCATTTATCTTTTCTACAACGGATATCATGCTTCCTCTGACTTCTTCACCTTTTACAGCATCACGAAATTTTTGTACTTCCTGGGTTATATCTGCCATTGATTCACTTCCTTTCAAAATAATATTTCCATATATTTCCATATCTGTTTGCATTTGTTATACTTTATATACAGGCATCTAATGTCAAGTATTTATGAAAGGAGCGTGCAAACTATGGAATTGACAAAAGAGTCAAAGAAGGTATTGCTCAAACTATATAAAGAATACTTAGAGCGAATGCAATCTGGCGTATCACGAGATAAAGCAAAGGCTTTTGATCCTGATATTATAGGCCAGACACTTTTTCAAGAATATTCATCAAGCAATTTCAATGATTATCTCTGTGAACTTGATTCAAATGAATACCTTGATAATTTTTATGGTAGCGGCGTTGTGCAATACACTTCTTTGACTAATTTAGCGATTTCCGAAATGGAAAACAGGTTCAAAAACGGTATTTTAGATGTTGCAGATTTTATTTCTAAATTTGTTTAATCTACTAATACCCAATCATCAGCAGCCAGATCCTCTGCGTTTGGTTCCCAGCCTCTACACTGAGGTTTTGACTGCTGATGGATAACAACACAATCACTTGTATTTGTCGGCATAAGTTTTATAATGTCTGACCACCATGTTTTTTCCCGTTTCATATAACAGTTTTTTTCCATTGCCTCTTTTACCGCTTCATGTATAAACATATTTTATGCTCCTTTCTGCACATAAAAAGAGCAGGGCTTCTGCTCTGCTCTCAATTTCATATTATTTTATTCGTGACTTGTGCAATCAGGTAAATACTGCGTTCCAAGCCATTGTGTAAACTCTGCACTGTCAGCCTTTACAAGGCCGTCTGCTTCGGTTTTGAAGCCTGTGTAATACTCATATCCGGCTTTTAATTCACCATAGGTATTAAATGCATATAACACGCCGTCAATCTTTGTTACGCCTACAGGAATAGTGCAATCATCAAATACAAATGACCGTATGCCATCTTCTGACTGTGACCATTTTCCAGAATAGGCATCACGTGTTTTCCTTTGGTACTCGTCTCCATTTCCTGTTGGTTCTATCCAATGAGAAAGTGTAACTATTTTATTTTTCCGTTCGATATCTGATTTATTTGTGGTTCCTTCTGCATTAAATTGAACGCATTCAGTATCGCTAAGCCAAATCCATTTAAAATTACTTGTTTTTTCCGTAGCTGGTGTAACTGGTTTAAATTCATTATTTATCATAGCAAATCCGTTAAAAGAAATTATTAATGATAATAATATGGTTACCGAAAATATTCGTCTTATTTTATTCATTTCAAATACCTCCTATTTAGCATATTATATCATGTATTTCTTTTATTTCAACCTCCTATCTGCTTGTTCTTCCATATAAATCTTTAAGCATTTCAAGCAATGACATTCCTTCTGTCCATGAATCCGCAAAATAAATATCATTATCAACCCAAATAGTACCTGTCGATAAATTAGTTGGGCCAATGTCAGTTGATTTTCCTTCTTTAGTTAGCCTAATGTGAGGTTCTCCCCATTCTGGGTATGCGCTTGTAGATATTTGTACAGAGTTTCCGGAATCCCTGCTGTATATAATGCTATCAGCTATTCCAAACCCATTAATCCAAGCATAGTTAGGATTGATCGAGATATTGCCTATGTTAATTGCCCCAGCATTTATAATGACTTCTCCATCTTCGCTCACATAAAATGTTCCAGCGCCAATATTGATAGCGCCACCAATGATAGCTGATCCTCTGATCTCACTACCTTCAATCACCCCAAGCATTACATGAAGTCCGGTCTTATCCCATGTGCCTATGGTTGCGCCTGAGGCATTCTTCACTGTGATTGATCCATCTTTTCCAAGCCCTGTGCCTCCAACTTCAAGCATACCGCCTCTGATCCGGTCTGCAAGCATGGTCCCGGTTGTGATGAAGTCAGCCACAAGATTTCCGTCAATCGTCCAGGCGTTTCGATACGGTCCATTGATTCCGGTTGTAGAGAACCCGAAACCGTTTTTGTTAAACTGTATTACGCTTGTGGCTGTGTCTTTATCTGGCGTATCCATGATTAAAATACGCCATGGAATCGTTCTTTTTCCCGTAATTGGATCATCTACATCTAAGACAACATATCCACCCTTACCGCCCGTAATGAGCTGTGTAGCGTTTTCAACCTTCCTGTTGATCTCTTTGCTGACATTGGAAGCAACGGCGTTTACCCTGGCTGTTATCTGTGCTTTTTCTTTTGCTGCCTGTGCTGCAAATTTAGGTATCACTTTTCCCAATACAATGCCGTTTTTAGCCGGATTTGCAAGCCCTGTTATTTTTCTTGACAGTAAAAACCGTGTGTTTAATCCGTGCGGCTTGCTTACAATATCGGTCCAGTATCCAAGGTTAAGGCTGTCAGTATTGGCACCGATAGTATTTAGATCAACTGCGCTGAGTTCTATTGTCTCTGGTATGCTTACTGCGTTTTCAAGATACGCTCGTGCCTTTGCAAGTAACACTGCCGGGTCGGTTACATCTTCAAACGTCTGCGATCCCCATAACCAACCGTAGGCGGCTACTGCATCGGAATCATGAATATAGTCAATACCGCCATTAACTGACTTAATATCAATTACTGTATCTTCCGTATCAGTTCCTTCGCTTGTAATCGTTGCACCGGTTGGCACCAGGGCAGTAATTAATTTTGTTGGATCAATGGATTTTGTGAGATCAAGTAAATTTTCTCCAAATCGTATTACCTGTGTATTGATTCCGCCATAATCGCTTACATAATCCAGATATTTTGTATCTCCTGAATACCTCACACGTAGATAACCTCCGTTGATTTCGGTAAGCTGTGAAATCATTTCAGTCATGGTGTTTGAATACTCTGAATTTGATCTTGTTATTTCAGTACCGGCAATAGTCACATTCCCGATTGCAAACCGTTTTCTTTCCTCAACTTCGCTGTTGTGAGTATTAAGGAGTTGCACGAAGTAATTATAAAGGTTTCCTGTGTATTCATAAGGCCGTTGTATGCTGTCAATCAGGTAAGCAAGTTCACCCTCGCACGTTACCTTTCCGGTATTGTAAAGATCACTTTCGCTGCTTACCATTCTGCAGCAAGTAATTTTCACATTGTCTTTGTAAATAAAAATCTCACTCGACATTGGTATAATTTTGTCTTTGCTCGGGTGCAAAGGAGATATCATGAACGTAAACGTCTGGTTTTTGCCTACTTCTTCCGTGAGTGTTGGGTCGATCAGCTGAATTGCTCCGCTGTCGTCCCTTGGCTCATGCAAGGGATATTCCACTCCGTTTGTTTTGACCGTTACTCTGTACATTACAAAATACCTCCCCTGTAATCTATTGAAATTGTCCCGGTTCCGGTAAATGTAAGAGTATTTTCACCCTCTACAATCTCAATATCGTAGATTTTGTTGTTTCCTGCAACTATGTTGTATGTTGTGCCTTTGAATGTTACCGTCATGGAAGCATTTGAAATAATAAGCGGTACAATTACTTTATCTCTCCCGATAATACGTACATTTCTTGTTCCAGATATAGCAATATTTTTATAGCTTCTGATTATCCCAGTTTGAAAATTGAATGGGTCCCATAACCAATCATCAAGCCCTCCAAACATTTCATACTTATACGGTTCCGCGCTCACTGTTATTGTGAGTGTTCCAAGCATCTGTGTTCTGGCATAGTCTGAAACTGTAGCGCGGCCCGAATAGTAATACTCTGTATCATCGTCAAATATAACCTTGACTTGCTTGCCGTGGAAAAGGCTCTGAATCTTACTGTACATCGTGGGCCATGCGCTTTTTTCAAGTCCCCGACCAAAATCCATTTTTATGATCCGGTTATTATAGAGCGTCCTTCCTGAAAGGCTTTCTGTGATGTCTATTAATCCATCTGCACCTGGGATATCAATTGTACTTATTTTAGGCTCCGGGGGCTGCACGCAGTCAGTACGTGACAATGCAAACCCCAAATCATTGAGCATATGAATATCATTAATTTTTACACCGCCGAAAATCTTGTTCATACTCATGCTCCTGACCTCCCGGCTATGTCCTTATAATCTGTCATGCCTGAATCAATGTTCGGCAGCATCTTTCCTACTAATGTGCCATCATCAAGGACTATATTTGATCCTCCATTAAGTGACGGAAGATAATATCCAAGCAATCCCTCAATCTTTGAAAGATCGGCAGAATTTCCAGCATTTTCACCAGTAAGTATATAAGACATATTTCCAGTAAGCCCATTCAGCTGATCTGTAAGCTTCCATGCATTCTTTTTAATGCCGTCAGCAAGGCCCGTTATCATATCTGGCATCCACTTTTCGTATTCCCGCAACGGGCCAATATCTGGGCGCGAGAAATGTATGTAAGATGTGATAATTTCGGCTAAATCTTTAATTGATTTTGTTACTATTCCAATATTTGATGTTATACCATTGGCAAGCCCAGATACCAAATCTCCTCCCCATGTACCCGCCTGTGATATAACATTTTTTATAGGGTTTTGCAGTTCAGATGCAAGCGTACTAACAACTGAAATGATGTTTCCTTTTCCGCTTAATATTCCATTTGCAAGACCGGAATCAAAATCATTACCAATACTGTCCATGACGCGGGAAGGAGAATGGCTGTCAAGTGTCGTCCTGGCTGCATCTATGCTGCTTTGAGCCACTTCGGAAGCTGCGGTTGATACATTCTGCTTTCCGGATAACATACCCTGCACAATCCCTGCTGCAATATCAATTCCAACTTTTCCGAAGTCTGCCGCGCTTTGCGCCGCCTGTTGCGCTCTGTAAACCGCATCTTTTGTTACATCTGGCAGTTTATCAAGTTCTAACTTGCTTTTATTTACAAGTTGCCCTAATTGGTCTACTTGTGCTTGTGTTACTCCTGGTGCACCTTCTTCAACAGCCTTTTTCATTTCAGCATATTTTTGAGTGAGTGTATTCACCTGATTTTCAAGGGATTGTTTTGTTGCTGTCTCAGCAGTTTGAAAATCATATGTCATGTTAAGTACTGCGTCTGATATTTTTTGCTGATCTCCCGATATAATAGCCGAGCTTAAACCTTCGTAATTTTGTATTGTTGAGTTGTATCCAGTATAGGCATTTTCGGCATCCGTTAGCGTCTGCTTTAATCCAGCGAGTTTTTCTGTATATCCTTTTACGGCATCCTGCGCCTGGTTAAACTTTGTCATGTCATAAAAAGGATTATCGGTGATAGCATTGGCTTCTTCGACTGCTTTTTTTTGAGCATCAGCAAGTTTTTTAGTTGTATCCTCGACATCTTTTTGCGCCTGACTATACGCCATATATGCATCTGTCCGGCTCTTTATAGCATCCGCGTACCCGGCTTCATTTGCATCAAGTAAAGCATTTGCCTGTTTTTTTAAGATCAGTTTATCTAAGCTGTCTGTCAGATCCTTATAGTTCTGAATCTGATTCCCAGTCATTTGTATTTCAATTCCAAGCGCATCCGCAAGCTGACCAGTTATAAATTTAGCGCGTTCTTCATAACCCGCTTTTACATTTCCATTTTCATCGGTAATGCTCTGTAATTCAGTCAATAATTCCTGTTCGTACTGTGCTTCTGCCTGTGCAGATTGAGCCGCCGATTGCCGTTGCTCGTTCATTTGCTGATATGAGTTATAGAGACTATCAACAGATTCTTTATTGCTTGCTTCCTGTTCGCTTAACGTTGCTGCCTCTTCCCTGTAGTCCTTTGTATTGCCTTTCAGCTTTATCATGATTATAGAAAGAGCAGTTATTGCAGCAACAGTTAACAGTACCGGGCCTCCTGCAACCGATAATACTGAGAAAAGTGTGCTAAGAGTTGATATTACTTGAATCAGCGCACCTATTCCCGTTGCAATTTTTCCAACAACAATAAGCATTGGACCTAACGCGGCTACTACCGCTGCTACTTTTATAATGGTTTCTTTCTGCGAATCGCTTAAATTTCTAAACCATGTTGTGAATTCTTTTACCTTGTTAACTGTTGATGTTATAATTGGTATTAATGTTTTAAGTAATGTGTTTCCTAAGTCAGCACCAGCCAGTTTTAGATTGTTTGCTGCTATGGTTGCATCGTCCCATGGATCAAGCGTTGATTCAAATGTTTTTTCAACTACTCCATTACTGCTTTCAAGTGCTTTTAAGAAATCATCATAGGCAAATCTTCCGCCCTGTATTGCATCTGCAAGATCTGGTCCAGCTTTTTGACCGAATACTTCAATTGCTTTGGTTGTTGCTTCTGCAATACTTGGAGCCTTTCCGATTTCGTCCAGAGTCTTTTTAAATTCAACCCTTGCATCTTTTCCCTGTTTTCCCCATGTTCCTATAGCTTTTTTCATACCGGAGAATGCAATTTCAGTGTTTACACCAGCTTTTTCCCATGCTGCAAATATTGAAATACTTTCCTTTGTGTCAAATCCCAGTGCTCTCATTGGTGCGCCGTATTTTGTAACGCTTTCAGTCAGTGTTTCTATTGAAATTCCAGACATTTGAGCCGCAACGGTAAGTTGATCCATAAACTCACCGGCTTTGTCTGCGGAGATCCCGGCATCACCCATAGCACGTGACACAAGCTGCACTGACTGATTTACATCCGCATCGTTAATCTGAGCAAATTTTATAAACTTAGATGATAAATCTTCAAGTGCTGTTCCTGTCAACCCAAAACGGGTATTGATTTCACCAACTGCTGCCCCAGCATCGTCCATTGTTGTTGGTAATGATGTGAAAACATTTTCAGCGGCCTTGTTTAAATCATCTAATGCATCGCCTGTTGCACCAGTCTTTTTAATAATCGTATCATATCCATCATCAAGTGACATTGCTGCAGCAACGGAAGCGGCTCCCAATCCAGTAATTGCAGCAGTAACCGGAAGCATTTTTTCTCCAACTCCTGATATTTTACCGCCTACCTCCTGAAATTTATCTCCTACAAGGCTGAATTTCTGCATGGCAACATTTGCATCACCAGCCTGTTTTTCAAGAGCCTTTAACTGCTCTGACGTTTCGATAATCTCACGTTTTAGTGCGTCATACTGCTGCTGATTTATTTTTCCTTCTGCAAATTGCTGCTGCACCTGGCTTTCGGCGGCTTTTAATGTATCGAGTTTTTCTTTTGTATCTGCCACTGCCTGAGTAAGCATTTTCTGCTTCTGACTTAACAATTCAGTGTTAGATGGATCGAGTTTCAGGAGGCGTTCAACGTCTTTAAGCTGTGACTGAGTGCTTTTAATTTCTTTGTTTACACCGCTTAGTGCTTTGCTTAGTCCGGTTGTATCTCCGCCTATTTCAATAGTTATACCTTTGATTCTATCAGCCAAAAAACCACCTCCTAAAACTTATTAAAATCTTCCTGGGTTGCAAGTGCTGGATACTTTATACCATCATTTGTGCTTTCAGTGTACATATCCATGATTAAGCCAATAGTCAAAAGGTCCATATCTTGAATAGATACACCTAATTGCACCGCACGCAATAAAAAAAGCGGGGTTGTCATTTCCCGGCTACTTGGTTGAGCTTTTTTTTTGATTCAGATTCAGTGTGAATATTGGTATTCCATAATCCGAGGATTTCAGGAAGTACCTGATAAATCGAAAATGTATCAAACTGGTCTAGCCATGCCTCCGGTGTATCTGGTTGTTGTGGATCAGCGTGTTTTGCCATTATGTAGGCTACATTTTCAAACATTTCCAGATCTTCAATAGGCATTCCGCTTGATTCCGCATCGTTTTCTTTCATTGTGCTTTCAAGCTTCATTAAATCCTTGAAAATATCACGCTTAAACTGTGCACGATATAATCTAGGAACTGTAGCAGAAGCCCGAAACGGAACCATTTTACCGTCAATTTCAATTTCTTTTTTTAACATTTGTTATCTCCTTATGCCCCTGTAGGCGTTTCGTAAACAGCATCATACCAGCCCGTATATGTAGTTGATTCAGTTTCATCACCAGTTTTTGCCTTTACTCTGCCGTCTGACAATGGGGTTGCAGAAATCGTAAGGGTTTCAGTAACCGGAGTGATTGTATCTTCTTTTGTCTGCGACTCAAGAGATGGTCTTGTTGCCACGCAGTTATAAAGTACATGGCGAATTGCTTTTTCATCTCCTGCGAATTCAAACAACAGAGCAAATGCAGAACCATGATTTTCTGAGTTTTCAATAAGTACTTTCTTACTGTCCAGAGTTTCACCTAAAATATCTGTTCTGAATGCTTCGGGAACCAGCGCAATTTCCAAATCACCCTCGTAGCCGTTATTTGCTGCAGACTTATAATAAACGATTCCGTCAGCGTAGAATGGTGTGATATCTCCCTGCGCATCAAGCGCAATGCTTACCGACCCAGGAATAGCTACTGGTGTGCCGAACGTAAGTGCTCCGTCTACTCCCACGGTGATTTTTGCATAGTGCGTGTTTTTTAAATTATACTTAATTTTATTAGCCATTGATTAATGCCTCCGTTTCATAAAGGACCTCAAACATTCTTTCTGTTTCAAGGTAAGATTCAGTTTTTTCATAGAAAAAGCCATGCTCTTTTAGCACGGCTTCAACAGCTTTTTCAGCTGCAATGTTTTTGTTATCTGTGTATAGTTCAATATCAATTTGATTTATGTCCTGATACACAATTCCGTCAGCCGAAAAGTTATCGGTTCCCGGGTATAAATATACAATATAAGGTTTGGCCGGCTCCTGCCCTTCCGCAAAGTGATGATAGGCTACCGGATAACCGATGCTTTTAATGATTTGAGCAATTTGAACTTCTGTCACCTGGAGAACCTCTCTTTCAGACCTTTTTCAAAGTCTTTTATTGCCTTTTCTTCTGCTGGTCCAATATGCGGTATAGCCTCTACTCTTCCACCTCCACGCTTTGCGTGACCTTTTTCAAGCAAATGTGTAAGCTGATACTGTTTTGAGTACACCACTTTCTTTTTCCTCAACGAACCTTCTTCGGTAGTGCGAGAAGTCCAGCTTTTTTTGTACGATCCTGCCGAATATGATTTACCAGACTTATACTTTCTGTCACTGGAAGAGTTTCTTACAGGAGCTTTTTTCTTTACCTCATTAACTGTATCTTTTGCTACTTTGTCAATTTCTTCTTTCATATCGTCACTAACAACAGAGGCATATTCCTGCATAATCGAAGATATTTCGGCAGCAAGGGAATCAATGCTTGTTCTTGCCATTTCATCACTCCTTTACCGTTGCCCTGATTTTAACTGTCTCGTTTTTATACTGCACGTTGTCAATAGAAGTGATATTGTACTCATTTCCGCGATGTACCAAACGGTATTCTTTGGTGTTCATGGTGGCAAGCTTTGGGTGATATCGCATAATAAACATTACAGTGTTTTCAGCCTGAGTCTGTGCGGCTTCCCAATACTCAGATCCAGAAAGATTATTCATATAAGCATAGCTTTTGTAATACTCAGTCCACCCTTGTATTTGGTTTCCGATATCATCTTCTGTGTATCCGCTTTTTTCAATCGTTACCGGTTCTCTGTAGGCTCCTGCATTCATTCAATCACCGCCTTACAAGAGATTTACGCAATGCAAGCCAAGTATTGTGTCGACAACGCGGTTTACATTGCTTTTGTCAACGTACATCTGCCTGTTATCGTACATATCCGAAATAAGCACCAAAACAGCGATGGTGATATCTTCGTGCGTGTCTATTTCTGTATCTGTAAGCCCCGTATATGATTTTACATACTCAACGGAAGCTTTCTGCATGATAGGAATTAAAGCTTCATCATCAGCAGTCAAATACTCCTTATTCTGTCTTATCTGGCGGCAGATATCATCAATGGTTATCTCGCTTACTTTCATTGCTTTTCACGCTCCTTTTCGGTGCGTCCGGCTCTATGTATCCGGCAGCGGCAAGATCGTCAAGGATATCTTTGTTTTCGATATCCCTGACCTCACCTTCATGCATTGATACGGCACCGGAAAAAGATTTCAGTGCTTTTACTTTCATGCAGTCTCCTTTTTAAGATGCCTTCATTTCCAGCTTGGCGATCTTCTGGGCATTCTCAACCTTGGAATCAATTTCAATCCAGCCTACAACGCCAATAGCGTGCTGTGTAGCGAATTTTTCACGCAACACCTGAATATTTACATCTTCTGAAAGTTTAACCGCAAGCCCTGTCATATCTCCGTAGAAAATAACTGCCTTTCCTGCTGCCATTTCTGCCACACTATCTGTGGTATATACATCTTTTCCAAATAGAGTGTAACCCCATCTTGATGTTGCATCCTGGTTAAGTATGTAATCTCCCTGGCTGTTCTTAAACTTTCTAATTGCAGTACGTGTCTTTTTATTCATGATCCATACTGCGCCGGCCTGATACTGATCCGGTACAGTTTCCTGTAAGTCAATGAGTTCATCAGCGGTAATTACCGTTGTTGCTGCAGCTGTTACCTTCTGAGTTACACCTTTTAAGCCATCAATCTTATCAGTTGTTCCATTAATCAGTTCTTTTTCAATCCACTTTGAGATATCCTCCGCCATCTGGGTAATGATGAAAGAAGTAATATCAAACTGTGAATTATTTACCAGAGAAACAGATACTTTTGATAGTACACCGGCCAGGAAGCCTTTAAGCTCAATATTTGTAAATTTACCGGAAGTAGATTCCAGCTCTGTGAACTCAGTGGCGTAAGCCATCGTGATTTTCTGTGTATCCTCATCATAGTAAGGAATTGAAAGAGTGCCTTTCACGTTGTACCGGGTAGCCATCTGGTAAATAGGGCAGATATCGTAAACCTTCTTAATGATCTTATTTGCAATAGTAGTTGGAATAGTTACCGTTCCGTCAGTAACAGTCATGTTTACATCTGCTCTGTTCTCAGACACAATTCCACGGATATAATCCGCAAAAGCTGCTTCTTCCTGCGCTGCTCTATCCTCTGTATCGTTCTTTTTATCGTCAGTCGGAGCTTTCTTTTCAAATTTAAGAGTAGTCTCTTTTCTTTTGATAGTGTCTTCTAGGCTTCTAACCTCTGTTTCCAGCTTGTCAAATGCGGTTTTTTCATCTTCTGACATTTCTGATCTGTTTTCGGTATCCATTTTTAAAAGAATACCGTTCATTTCCTCAATTTTTGTGTTCTTTTTTTCAATTAATTCCTTTAAATTCATGTGCTTTCCTCTCTTTCATTTCATAAAAATAAGCCGGCTATCTGCCGACTTTTAATTTGTTTATTCTGTTTTTATACTGATACAAATCAGCTTTGGTTTCTTTTGGTGTTTCAACCATGTCTTTCACTTCAATTTCAGCAGATTCGCGTGTTTCAATTTCGTCTGCTTCTTCCTGGTCTGCTCTTAATTCAATAGATGTGGCTGAGTATGCGGGGTTTTTGTTAAGTAACAAAGCAATATGCCCCAGTTCCAAACTCTTGACATGCCTTATTGGAAGCTGATCTGCTCTTTCTTCAATCTGGTCTTTAACTTTTCTCATGCCAAAAGACCAACCGCGCAATCGTTTTGCATTTTGCACGACTTCTGGATCTGTAATAATTCCAGTTGCCCTTAACCCGATTTGATCTTCCCTTAATTCAACAGTTCCATCTTTTGTCTGTGCGATAACACGGTTTGGATTATGGTCCAGCCAAACCTCAACATTAGAAGTCTGTGCCAGAGCAGTTTCAAACGCTCTTTCTTCAATCGTTTCAACCACTTTTTGCCTGTTTGGAGTAATTACAGGCTTACTCACTTTACCGGTGACGTTTACATACCCATCGAAATGGATACCGTCAGCTCTGATTTCAATATTCATTTGCTCACCGCCTTTCATTATTGAGTTTTCGGATCTGTTCCGGCTGCTGCTTGTTGCAATTTATCCATGTTTTGTGTTTGCCCTGTGTTTGGTGTGTAGATTTCCTTTGTTATCGGATCATAAAGTACACTATCAAGCCCCAGTTTAATGAAATTAAGTCCTAACGGCTTCATATCTTCCATATAACGGGCTTCGTCAGGCTGAATAAAGTTTGCATCAATTCCAAGTTTGTAGGCTTCATAGCGCGTTTTTATATCGCCTTTGGTCATTTCCTTGGTATCAATTGCAAAATAATAGGAACCCTTTTCGGATTCCAGCAACCAATCTCTATTTAAACTGCATTGAATATCTGCAATGACAGGCATACAAGCCATTGTAAAACCGTAAATATAATCTTTTTCTGTTGCAGTTCCTTCGATAATACTTGACGGAATAGTAAATATCTTACAGATTTCTCTTGCATTTGTCTTTTTTCTTTCGTCAAGCTGCATCTCAACCGATGTGTTAGATGATTCTTTAAAATCCATTCCTTTATTAAGAACCACAACATTATCAGTATTATTTGAATAAAGATTTAACCATGCCGCCTTTACTTTTTCTTTAGCCTCATCTGATAAACGATCCTCACTTGTAAGAAACCCCTTTTTATTGCCGCCTTTTTTAACAAGTACTTCCTCAAATGCAAGAGTACTGTAAGCAACACTTAAAATCATATTACTTTCTTCGGTAATCGGAGTACTTCTGCAGCCGTCTTTTGTCTTACGCAGCAATTTAAAAAACTCAAATGGATAATAAGTCTTTCCATTTACAAGAATGTCATAATTTTTAAAGATAGGATCCACGTTTTTATTGATGCTCACGTTTGTACAGTCAACATAGTGAACGCTTTCAATTCGATTAAGTCGCTTATTTATGTAAGCATAAGCCCCTTTGTCAAGGAAATAGTCCCTTAACATGGCTTTCCAGAATTGAACCGCAGTAAGCGTATCTCCGGTGTCATCATTTAATAGCCGTAGTCTGTAATCGTCCTTAATCTCTGTGACTTCCCCATTTTTTTCACGGTATAGCTTAATTGGCAGCATTGATATAGTATTTGCTATATACTCAATACAGCCGTTTACTGTTGGAATGTTTAATGCTGCACTTCTATCTATGGCTGTTGTGCCTAAAAGAGCGCTTAATAATACTGCATCAATAGACGGTTCCACCGTATCTGCTCTTTCTTCTGTCTTTGGTTTCTTCCAAAACCAACTCATTTTCTCACCTTCTTTCTATATAACCTGTACTACTACATCACAGCCAAACAATACATCTTGCTGCAGCAGATAAACAGAGTTTATAGTACTCACTACTGCGTCAACTTTACCACTTGATTTTTTCTTGTTTACATATCTGTTCAAATTCGTGTCATAAGTACATTTAGCATTTTCAAAGTTTGTTTCGAGCAATCTATTTTCCTCATAGTGCCATTCTTTATTTGCTACTTTTTCATCAAGTAATTTTGTTGCTGGGTGTAATGTGTCAGAATGCTGTCTTATTTCAATGACAGTATATTTCTTTCCCCACTTCTGCGCACTTGATAGAGCGTTATACCGGTCATATCCTATTGCCTTGATAATTACGCCGTATTTCTTTTCAAGAGAGAAAACATAATCCTCCACAACTTCATAATCTATCGTCATATCACCGCAGGCAATACAGTTTCCAGCGGCAACAGCGGCCCTGTAGTCAAACTTTTCGAACTCGGTCTTTTCATCAATTCGCCCTTCTGGAATAAACGTCATTGTCTTACTTAGAATTTCTTCTGAATCTTCCGCCGACATTGTGACTGAGCAGTTATCTTTTGTCATTGATAAGTCAACAGCAACATAAACAGTACGTCCTTCCCATTCTATGCGTTTTGTCCTGCACGCTTTTACCTGATCTATTGGTATGTATGTTTCAGTACCGGCTCCCTGGTAAGAAATATTGCAATGCTTAGTCAGGAAGTTTTCGCGAAGCTTCTCGCGGTTTATTGCAGCTGTTCTTTTTCTCAGCAGATCTTCCCATACAGTTTTAAGTTCCAATGCAAGCGGATTGCCGTGTGCAAGCACATCATCATCAGTGGCCCATTCTTTTACATTGTCAGGCTCATAAAGCAATGCGAATATAGTTTCATCGTCTATTAGTCCATCAAGTATTTTTTTAGCATTGTCAACCTCATCTTCCAGAGGGTTGTCAGTTGTTGGGTACTTTGTTGAGATAATGAAACCCAGCTTATTCTTTACAAGTAGCTGACCGGATCGCATAGCTTCAACAGCGTAAGATGTTGGAAGTGCACCAACTTCATCAGCAATAAATACTGACGGTTCCTTACCGTCCATTCTGCTTGTTGAATAATTTAACGGTGTATACTTTGTCTTTGTAGGATTGTGAAGCACATAATCCCTTAACACTTTAAACTCATTATCCTCAAATACCTCTATATTTGTCGCAATAAGAGGTTCTAACGCTTCCTTGATCTCTCTTGCAAGCGAACCATCAGGCGCAACAGAAAAGAATCTGGAATATGCTGGCTCCAAATAAAAGAGCAAAATAAAAAGAACAGCAACGACAAAAGTCTTACCATTCTTTCTGCAAATCTCTAATATTGCGGTTTGGTACCGTCTCAATCTAATATCTTCACGGTGAACAGTACACAAAACAGCTGTTATAAGTAGCCATTGATATCCAGCAAGTGAATGATATATAGACTTACCGGCTTTTGGCCCCTTTGCCATTTTTAAAACTTTAAGAATCTTATATATTTTTCCTAATAGTTTTTCATTGATTATATACTTTTCGTTTTTGCCGTTAAATGTGAGAAGAAAATCAGCGCATTGTAAGATTACATATTTTGGGGCTTTAATTTCTCCTTTGCATACTCCCTCAGCGTATGCAACAGCCGGGTGATTAATCTGTATCTTCATCGTCCTCATTTATAAGGTCCATGAGCGTCTTTTTCTTTTCACCCGGTGCAATCTTCGCTATTGACAACTTCGCTCGGCTCTGAGGGGATAAGCATAGTTCATTGCAGCATCGGAAGTATTCCTTTGATGCTTCTGACCTTGCCTGTCTAAAAGCATTTGTAAGAAGCAATTCAGTGTGCTCATTCGCTTGTCTGTCAAAATCCTGTATACGATCAACCGCAATTGCTGTCTGTGCCAGAATGAACAAGTCTAAGTTACCAAGAATATTAGCATCACTTAATTCAGACATTACGTAGTTAAAAATATTCATTTGGCTTGCAGTTAAATAAATTGGAGGAACCAGTTTATCGTTTTTTCCTCTTAATTTATCTTCTAATTCAATGCGTTTTTCTTCATCTTCTTTTAGGATTGTGCCTGATTTTACCTTTGCTGACTTTGCTGGCCTTGCCATTTTATCACTCCTTTTGAGCCAATATTTTCATTTCTAAGATTTTGTGTATTTGATGGTGGGGCGTCGGTGTACAGTCATTTTAGATTTTTCATCATCGACACCCCGGGGGGGATACCTTTAATTTTATTTCAGAACGGAATTTTCATCCTTTGTTTCTATTTACCCGCTGTTTATGGCAGTCAGTAAACGGAATTGTGCGTGTTTATTGATTATTTTTACGATATGCTTTTAATTAACTTCAATAGAGATATATCCATTGCTTTATATGGTCCCTCTTTCCCCGTGTTGGAAGCATAGATACCATCCTTTGTAATCTTCATTACCAGCTTAGCAGTATCTATGTTTTCTTCTCCTGAAAGTAATACACCATCGTTTATCTCTTTTTTTTGCATTCTAAGCTTCCCCATCAGGTAATTCAATATGTTCCATGTATGCTCTCGCTTCGAGATAATCAGCATATGATTTCATGGTTCTACGTTGACCGTCAAGCAATTCATAACTGCAAAACGGTTTAAAGTCAAGCGTGCCAGCTTTGTATTTATCAAGCATGGCTGACAATCCATTTATCCTGATCTTTAATTGCAAGTACTCAGCTCTGAATCTTTCTTTGTAATCATTGCTGTTCATCATTTCTACTGTATCAATTAGTTTCATTTCGGTCCTCCCAATCAATGATAGATACGCTTACCGCACTCTCTGCACTCATGTATATGGTGAGTATGCATTACTCCTGGTCTCTCTGCATCAAGGTAATACCCTATGTACTTTGTCTTGCTGTGCTTGCACCGCAATCTCTTTAATAGTTTAATAATTATATTCATCTCTTGCCCTCCTGTTCATCTATGATCTTCTTGATCTCCTTATATGGTATCTCTCCAACCTCTGCCATCTTGTGGTGTTTGGCACATAAAGTAAGTAAGTTATCATCATTAAGTCTTTTACTGTAGTCCGTTTCTATTGGTACCGCATGATGAACTGACAAGTCTTCATAGTTATACTGGCGGTCAGTATCATATAGCTTTCTTATGCATATCTGGCACAGGTTTAAATCTCTTGACCTGATCTGATCTCTTTTGCTTCTCCATGTCCGTGAACTTCTGAATCGATCAATGTATGTAATTTTCTTTTGCTTCTGCGGTTTCTTACCACAATCTATTTTTTCATCATGTATCTTACCGCAATACTGGCATGATTTTAACATCTTATTTCTCCTTTACGCACAAAATAAAACACCCACCGCATATCCTGCAGCAGGCGTTTTCTAAGGAGGTGTCATATGAAGTCTAGCTGAGCGGCTACATCTGGATTTGAACCAGAATTAACAGTCAGGGGCAATACTGTTGTTCTGCCATTTGAACTATGTTCCGTTATGCCGGATTCGAACCGGCACGCCCTTATTGATTTTGGTAAGGTCTATTAAGGGTAACTTTTAGACCGGATATGTGCTTCCTTGGGGGAAAGGAAAATGGAAAGTATGTGTTCGGGGAGGTTTTAACAACTTCCAGTTTATACTATAACATTTATAAAACGGAAAAAACGGAAAATAAACTGTGTCAATTATTTTTTATAGTTCTATTCACCTTCATCGTACAGCTTATTTATACTTGAAACACATTTTTTATTGTTCTGCTAATACTTCCAACAACCATACCTTTCCTACTGGAAATTTTTCAACGTGTGACTTCCAAGTTGTAAATGTTCCGAGTGGTACGCCTATCTTTTTAGCCAGCTGTGCATTGGTAAAGTTGTGTTTAATTTTTACTGTAGCAATAAGCACCTTTAAATCTTCGGCACGTTGCATAGAGTGACTTTTTGTCATGAGCTTTTTCTCCTTGCCATAATAGAAATCAGTTAATAGTTGTTTTTATTATAGCACATGAAGATACTTAAATTAATAATCAGCGGTCAAGCTATTACACTCAACCGCCGTCATGGGGAGGGCTTTCGGCATTTAGCCTGTTAGCCTAATTATATTATAAAACGGATTTATCGGAAGAATCGGAAAACTTTTAAATTATACCAACTTTTTTTAAATATGTATCCCTGATACATTTCCTTGGGTAATCTTCATTATGTGGTATACCAATGTTTTTAGCTATGATTTTCCAGCTCAAATTATCCAAATACCACATTCGAAAAACATAACGAGTTTGACCATCTTCGATATTTTCAATCCATAATTTGACCTCTGCCGCTTCTGTAATCTTTTTCTCTAAAAGTCTTTGTTTCTGCTCATATCGCTTCCAATCAAATCCCATTACATTCTGTGGACGTGGATAACCTTTACGATAATCCATAATTGTACTGTTACCCATTCCCTTATCACCTTCTGTCATTTCAGATAATTCCTGCTGTAAGAAAACAATATCCCATTTTAATTTTCTATATCCTTCTAATCTGGATTTTGTCATTTTTTCCAATTTTCTCCCCTCCTTACGCCACATATTTTTTAAATGCTGCTTGAACATCTTCCTGGCAAAGCGATATATAACACTGCTGAGTAGTCCTAGCCGACGCATGACCTAAAATTTCCGCTATGTATTCAATATTGCATCCATTCCTATGCAGTGTCGTTGCCAATGTTTTTCGAAACAGATGAACTGTGCAATGCTTCTGTATCCCTGCTTTTTTCCCTATCTGCTTCAATATACTTTCATAACTACAAGATCCAAGGCGTTTAAAAGGTTTCCGTGTACTTACGAAAAGTGCCTGATTTTCATCCATCCGGCTGTCCAGATAGTCTTTTAAATGCTTTGAAGCTTTTGCGGACATATAAACAGTCCGGTATTTTCTTGTTTTATGTCCTAATACGCTGACGGTCCCTTCCTGAAAATTTATATCTTCCCGATTAAGGGAAACCAGTTCGCCCACCCTGAGACCTGTGGATAACAAAAAATCTATTAAAGCCAATTCCCTGAGTGTTTTACAATTATCTCTCATTAATTCTTTCTCATGATCTGTTAGGAACTCTTTTTTAGCTGGATCCTGCTTAATACCTTTGATTGATCGTACTGGATTTCTGCGTATCAGTCCTTCTTCATAAGCCCAACCATAAAAAGCTGATAAAAACCGTTTGGTTCCAGCGAGAGTTGTTGCACTAACATTATTTTGAGTTTTATATACTGCCAGATAATATTTAATGTCATCTGTAGTAACGTCCTTATAATTCTTGTTTAAATAATTAAGCATTTTCCATACAGTCCTTACATACTGCTCAATGCTACGGTCCGATAAATTTTCCAGTTTTTTATGGGAAATAAATAATTTTATGGTATATTCATTATCATCTACATCCGTTGAAAGGTCTGCGCATTCTTCATGAAATGCTATATTCCGGCTCCATACTCTAAGGTCTGTTTCTAAAGTTCTTAACTGTTCGCTTGTAAGATTATTTTTTTCGGCTAGTAATATGTCATTGATAAATTTCTCCTTTAAATTTTGCATATATTTCATTCCTTTCTTTGCTTAAGGGGCAGAAATATGCTATACTATCCTTAAGCAGTAAGCAGCGATACAATCTACTTGGAGGTGGGTGTATCGCTATTTTATTGTTTCGAATATATGTTCTTTATTCATGCTTTTTATTGCCGGGGAATCCCCCGGCTTTCTTTTTTTCTCTTTACCCTTTTGTTCCATATAAGCTCATGGTTATACTTCTCTGCTATATATCTGACTGAATCCCCCTTAACCTACCAAATAGACAACGAATAAACCTTTGCTCACAGATTAATATCACATTAAAAAACGTATTCGTAATAATCCTGATCTTCTATGTACCAATCATCGTGAATCCTAAAAATCCTTATATTGTCTATCTGATTGTTTGAGAGATTCTGCCATGCTTTAATACCTCTTAGCATGGTCCTTATGAATTGCCTACGCTGATTAATTTCTTCTCGGTCCATATCCACGCCCATATATTTTCCTGTTCCAACTCGGTATTTTGCCAGATCACGTGCTTTCGCTTCGTCCATCTGCGCCCTCCTTCATCGGTAACGCCGCCTGTTGCATTTTTGCTTGTTCAAGTCTCATGCTATCTGGCATCTTATGTACTTCCACGGACCGCCGATATTCTGCCTCATAGAACCCTCTGAATTGCGCTCTTAACGTGTTTAACTGGTCATACGGTGATTGACATATATTCTGGAATCCAATCCGCTCCACGGTCTTTCTGACGGTTTCTGACATACTGTCAAGGGCTTCGCGTTCCCTTGGATATCCGTACCTCCTAATAGCCTTTGTAACTTCGCTCCAGGCTTCGTCTGCATCTGGAATATGTTCAGCTACCAAATCAGTTGCCAATCCCCTTATATCCGCTACCGTTGGAGGAAATTTATTTGTTAACATATATTTCTTTAATGCCATTACCGCTGACTGAGGCGAAAGATCTCCAAGCAACTCATACCATAATGTTACCTGTTCAGGCATTGCGAGCAAATTATCTCTCGGAAACGCTGCCTTTGTCATATCAACAAATACTGCAAATTCTTTTTTTGTCATTCTTCATCACCTTCCATGGCCCATGCACGCAACATATCCCTGCTTTCCTGCTGTTTCTGCAATGGATCTTTTGCTTGCCCATAGGCAGATTTATAATTGCTAACTTCTTTCTTTTTTCTGGCCTGTATTATCAATGTATCAAATTTTTCCCTCAACTTTTTTGTACTACGGATATTAGATTTCCAGAATTGGTCTGAAATAGCAAAATCTAATGCCTCTTGTATCTCAGCTTCGGTTCTATGGTCAAGCCGTTTCATTTTTTCGACGTATTCGCACCATCTGCTTTTTTCTTTGACAGTGTTTGGAATTTTTGCACCTTGGAATTGCTCCAGTACTGACTGGACCACGGAATTAACGCAATTCATTTCAAAGCTGTCTTCCGAGAAGATAGTTGCCTCTCGGCTTTGCCGAGGAGAAGCATTTATATTATCTTTTTTATTCTTCTCATTCTTTTCATTCTTTACATTCTTATCATTCTTGTTAGTTGTTAGGTCTTTGTTAGCCCTTTGTTGGCCGTTTGTTAGGTCTTTGTCAGTATCTTTGTTATCTTCCTCGTTATTAACCTGATAAAGTTCCCAATTTACAATGGTTATTAGTCTCCCCGTCTTTGTTGATTCGTTTGTTAAAAAATCATATTTTTCAAATCTTTTAATGGCAGTTCTGACATTCTGTATGCTAATATCTTTCCCTGATTTTTCAGCTATTTTTTCAAGACTGGTGACAAACTGCCCCGGCTCACAATCGCATTGCTGGCCATTCCATTCCCATTTATTTACTTTATGATTCGCCATTAACAAAAGCGTAAGAAGAATGACCTTTTGCTCAGATGATGACAGGATCCATATAGGCTTATCTAACAATTCTCGGTGAATTTTGACCCAACCTTTCCCCTCTGTCAATGTATCACCTCCTATACTTTTCATTTACGTTGCCTTGATGATACTCTAATTAAGATTTTATTTTATTTGAATTTATATCATTATTTTGCATTTTTTTCTTCAATAGCAAGATCAACTATTGAAAGCATAATATTTTTACCAACTAAAGGTAATTTCATTTCTTCCATTTCTCTAGGTAAAATTTCAACTTTAACCCTTAATAAATCATCGATATCCAGTGATTCAAGTTTCTTATAAAATTCTACTAATAATTCTCTGACTTTTTTATACATTTTAAAATCTCCTTTGATTTTCCGCCAGAAATGTGCTATTCTATTTACAAGATTGTTTTGTGTAGCGCATTTCTGGCTATGCTTTGGTCCTACTGAGAGTTGCAGCTCCCTGTGGGACCGTTTTTAATGTGTCCGGGTAATAAGTTCACTTTCTTCATTTTCCTGATTTTCCAAACTTCCTGAGAAATATTCAATTAACACATCAAGATTAATCAATATTCTGCGTCCAGAATGACATACCGGAATCTTACCCTGGTTTACCAGTTGCCTGATACACCACTCGCCGATGCAGCACTCCGGATCCTGCACTTTAAAATAGGCCGCGCATTGCTGTACTGTTCTCATTCTTGGTACACCTAAAACTGTTTTCATTACTGCCTTATCTGTCATTCTCCCACATCTTCCCCCTTATCATTGAAGTCTAAATTTCTTTGGGCATTTACATCTCTGATTTCCTCAAATAATGCCATTGGAAGCTCATATTCCTGGATAACTTTTAAAGCCAGATTGCATTGACCGCGCTTTATTGCTTTATATGTATCTACTCCAAATTCCCGGTTCAATTGACTTTCCATATCACGGTAAACTCGACTGCGAAGCCCACGATCTTTATACGCTGGTGCTTTCTTCCCTCCCATCAATGGGACTACCTTATAGTTCTTGGCTCTGGTTATTTTTTGGCACTCCAAGCCTAGAAGCGGCATATCCTTCTTAAACTCCTGTAGGTCAGTGTTTATAAGGTCTGTTTTTCTGTCAATCCTATTTACATTTTCCTTGATTTTTTTCTGTTCCTGCAGCTGTGCAATCATGATATCCTCAAATGATCGTTCATTGTCTGGAAGAAACGCGGCTGCCAGTACATCTGCACAGGCATCTTGGTACACCTCAAGCTTTTCAGACAGCTCCGGCATTTCTTTCTCCATCTTAGGAGTAATTTCTAACTTCGCCAATGCGAGAGGAAGTTTTTTAATGTTAATACAATAAGATTCCTGTAATCCTCTGTTTTCCGATGGGTACGAAAATTTTTGTACCCCTTTAGAAAGTGATTTATCAGAAAGCCATTTGTTTCTGCGGTACTCTGTCTGCCTTTCATCAAAACCCATATCCTTTAAAATCGCATTAATTCCAGCATAAATCACGCCTGTTTCCACATTTTTTACGGCCAGCAACTCTGTACCGAAAAATTCAACTTCTTTTACCACAACATCATTCATAGACAACATTCTCCTTTTCTGATTTTCCTTTTGCCTTCTTCTGTCGGTCATAATAATTTATAAGTGGTTCTTCTTTTATGCAGAAATCTCTAAGATCCACGAGACTACCATGCCAATTAAGGAAAAAAAATTCTGTATCCTTATTCACATAGTCCCATAAGACATTTGCAACATCCTGCTCTGTCCCTATTGGTTTATCTTTCGACATTTCATTTATCTTTTCAATAGTCCAGAAATAATCTTTAGAGCCAAACCTACCCCCTTTAAAGTCTTTAGTAACTGGGAATAGATGCAAGAAGTCAGTAGGTGTAAGAAGTCCAATCGCTTTCATGATTTCATGAGTACCTTTGTAAATCCATTCAATTTCCTCACAGGAATGGATCTTAGAGCGATGGTTATTCATAAAATATTCCTTGCCGTAAGCTTTGACTCCTAGATATATATACTTTTTTAAATCATCACGATTTAATCGCTCTGGTTTTTTGTATTTGGGGTGATTCACCTGAAAACGCATGAGAGCCATGTAGTAAGTACCGCCATCATATTGTGGTTCATCATTTCCTGAAAGCCTCCATGCCATTTTTACAAGTACCGGCAAATCTTTAAACTTCACCTGAAACTGAGTTATTAAACAGAATGTTAGCAGTAAACGCTTAAATATCTGCAGTTTATTTAGCAACTTCCTTCTGGACTTTAGCTCAGCCACAAATAACTCGGGTTCAATATCAAAGCCCTTTTCTCCTTTTAATCCCTGTGCTTCCTGATACAACTCACGCAACTTTTTCTTGCTGCAATTTCGCACAATATAAAGCTCATTATTAAGACATTTGACATAATCGCTTAAATGCTGAAAATAGTTCAACTCCTCTTTGTACTGGTCTGGTTCTATGTATCCCTCAATTATCTCCTGGCACTTTTTAAATCCAATGGCATCTAAGATTATATTTTTATTGGATCTACTGTCTTTAAAAACGTGGATACCATCTATAAGCCCTGCTGCCTCAATTCTGTTGCAGCAAATGGGAGCATATAAACCCATTTTTGCAGAATTAAGAAATCCTTTAATGCCAATTAATGGTTCTTGAACTCGGCTACCATTTTTAACACATTCCATTAAAATCTCTTTATTGTCTAAATTCATAACTGCCCCTTCTTTTCCTGAAAATTTATATTTCCATAGTTAAGTAATACAGATATTGTATAATTATCCTCCTCCTCTTCTTCCATCTAAAAACTGTAATCCAAACGCCGAGACCATTACTCGTAAGTATTTAACTGCCTATTCAGCTGTAAATAGTATTCGTTCATATGGGTTTACTCCATATTAATCATCGGTTAAGTTCGGGGTAAAAAATTATAAATCATCTACGTTTAAGCTAAGTATTCTACAAATAACTTTAATTTTATCAAACGACGGATGCTTTTTCCCTGCTTCATAATAGCTAATTGACTCAGGTGTTACCTCTACAATTTTAGCCATATCTTGCTGAGTAAGTCCTTTTTCTAATCTTGCCGTCTTGATTTTTTGCCCAAATTCTAACCAATTCATTAAAACACCTCCTTTTCTTAATTTAAGGTTGACATTAACCAACGGTTATATTATAATTAACCTGTCAGAGATAAATGTAATATATTAAAAGCAAGTAGCAGGTAATGTCTTAACCGTTGATTAAATCATACACTAACTATCGGTTAATGTCAATACCCTTTCTTAAATTTATTTTTCAAAGGAGATCTGTAATGAAAATAGGCGATAAAATTAAAAAATTAAGAGAAGGTAAGAATATTTCACAAAAAGAATTGGCCGGAGAATTAGGCGTGACAGATGCCATGATTTCTATGTATGAGAATGATAAAAAGAATCCTTCACTAGAAGTGATAACAAAGATAGCTATGTTTTTTAATGTATCAACCGATTATTTATTAGGCACAGAAACCATGTCAGACAATGAATTGCCGAAAAATATACGTGCCGTGGCAAGAGATTTATTAGATTTACCTGAAGAGAATCGAAAATTAGCTATCGATATGATAAAATCATTGTCAAAGAAAGCAGATGAAGCTAAGGAAAAATGAAAATTCCATTTTATGCTCGATATGATTATTGTATAGATCGTTCTTGTGAATTCCTTGAAGAATTTAATATCACACAATTCCCGGTTGATCCATTTGCAATAATAAAGTCTAATAATTGGGGGCTTGCTACTTATTCGGAAATGGCTAAAGAATATAACTGCACAATTAATGATGTAATAGTCTCAGTCAAAAGCAAAGATGCACGTACTATTTTTAATGGGAATAATTATACAATTGCCTATAATGACCATAAGCCAAAAAAGAGAATACTATTTACTTTGATTCACGAAATTGGTCATATTTATCTTAACCATCTTGTAGACTTTGAAAATACAGAAATATATCGAGGAGGCCTAAGTAAAGAAGAAAATAAAGTGCTGGAAAATGAAGCTAATACTTTTACTAGAAATGTACTTGCTCCTGCAACTTTCGTGGAATTGTTAAAAGATAAATCCAAAAATGTATTATCAAAATATTTTGGATTATCATACCCTGCAGCAAAAACCAGATTAGATTTTTTAGAACGTGATATACAATATATAAAGCAAAGCGGTATTCAATCAAGACTGTATAGAATTTTTTATAAATTTTATTATAGATATGGTTGCAGAAATTGTAATGCTATCATAGTAATTAAAAATGCTAAATATTGCCCAATATGCGGCGATAAGAGATTAAGATGGGGAGATGGTAAAATGATTTATACAAAAATTGATACATATGAGAACAACAAATTAAAAGTTTGTCCAACATGCCAAAATGAAGAAACAGAAATTGAAGGTAATTACTGTCATATCTGTAATACGCTTCTTGTAAATAGATGCGATAATCGTTATTATGATTCAACCAGTTCTGAAGAAATGGAACGATGCGGACAAAATTTACCATCTAATGCAAGATTTTGCCCCAAATGTGGAAGCCCCTCAACGTTTTATAATGATAGAATTTTAAAAGCTTGGAATTATAGTGAGCGAACCGTGGATAAATTCATGGATATTCCTGACGGCGTTATGGATGAAGGTCTTCCATTTACCTAAGTATATAAGTAAAACCGCTCTGGTTGCAGCCTGAACGGTCTTCAATAAAGCAACCCAATAACCAATGGATACCAGATCACTCAAACAAGTATATTATACATGGTATCTTTCTAAAAGTGAATCCTAAAACAGACGTTCGAATGCTACATAAAGAAAGGAAAGATATCATGGCAAGCATAAGAAAACGTGGAGATTCATATCAGATTACGGTCAGCAACGGCCGACGTTCTGATGGTTCTCAAATAATAGAAACAGACACCTATACACCAGAGCCAGGAATGACAAAACGTCAGATAGAAAAAGCCCTAAATGAATTCGTTGTAGACTTTGAAAGGGACGTTAAAGCCGGCAAGAACGTAAAGGGTGAACGCATGACTCTTCTGGATCTATCCGTCCCCTATCTTAAAGACATGGCTCCTCCTGTTCTGGAAATGACCACCTATCATGATTACAAGCGCAAATTAGAACTTCGCATTCTTCCACGAATCGGGCATGTCAAAATAAAAGATGTGAATGCCCGGTTGTTAAAAGATTACTCAGAATCACTACGAAAAGATGGTGCACGCCAGGATGGTAAAAAAGGTGGACTATCAGAAGGAACCATTTCCAAGGATCTGGCCATTATCAGTGCTATGATGAGTTTTGCTGTCGGAGAGGCCTATATAACAATTAATCCTATAATCTATTCTGGAAAGCAGAAACAGGGACGTAAAGCCAAGAAAGAGTATAAGGTGAATTGTTTTACCATCGAGCAGACAAAGTGGTTCCTGTGGGCTCTGGATAATCCTATTCATATAAAACGGAAAGCCCATGATAGAAAAGATGATACTGGGAAGTCTTATCATGTTCCAGAATACGCCCAGGAATGGCGCTTACCACTAAAATGGAGAGTATTTTTTTACATTGCCCTATTCACAGGTGATCGCCGCGGTGAAAATGCAGCACTTACATGGAAACACCTTGATTTTGAGAAATGTGAAATTTTAATAGAGAATTCGACTGCCTATGTAAATGGAGAAACATACCAGAAGGACACGAAGACCCATTCTTCCCGTTCTAACATCGTGCCGCCTATAGTTATGGAAATAGCCAAGAAACTAAAAGCTCAACAACAAAAAGAATCTCTGGAGCTGGGTGACAGCTGGCAAGGGTATAAAGGTAAAGATTTTGATAATAATTTTATCTTTACTCAATCAAATGGAAAACAAATGAATCTATCAAGTCCATATCACGAGTTCAAAAGAATAATTCGTATTTTTAATGATAATGTAGCCGAAGACGAATCACAGAAGATCCCGGACAAGGCGACCATGCACGATCTAAGACATACCGCTGCAGCTATCCTAATATCAAACAATCTTGATCCGCAATCGGTAGCCGGTGTCTTGGGACATAAAGATCCAACAACAACTCTTAATATTTATTCGTATTTCTTCCGCAGCAAGAATACCGAAGCTGCCAATATTATGCAGACTGCCCTACTCGATTCTGTCCGGAAAATCGAATGATTTTTGACTAACATTTGACTAACAAAGTTGCAAAACCACACTTTTGATTAACAAACGATACACAACGAAAGCCCTTATAAAACCTAGGGAAAATCGACATTGCCTAAAAATACCAAACAGCGCAAAACCCCATTTTTTTGATTCGTAATGCGTGGGTCGGGGGTTCGAGTCCCCCCGAAAGCTGTTGGAAAACCTCGTGTTTACGGGGTTTTTTTATGCTTATTTTTATCTATTCAACTTTTAATTCAGGTAATCCGGCTATTGACGTAAGAAGTGACATGATCCCGGCTAATCCAGCTGTAGAAGCTACCAAAACCCAGTTAACTTCTGACATGACCGCTGTGGTTCCTATTGTGGCAATAGCGGTCTGTGCCATTGTTTTTATCGCTCTGACTCCTGCAGCTTTTATCCATCTTATCAGATATTCTTTATTCATTCCTTTTCCTCCTCATAAATTTCATCTATAATATAAAATATGCCAGCTCGGACAATTGTATTAATGATTCTACATTTCCAGCG
Organism: Bacillota bacterium; assembly: GCA_023460575.1. Taxonomy (GTDB): domain Bacteria; phylum Bacillota; class Clostridia; order Lachnospirales; family Lachnospiraceae; genus Lacrimispora. The sequence goes on along the minus strand of JAEWPQ010000013.1, from coordinate 37,446 downwards.
TGATTAATCCTGAAAAAACCGACGAATAGGCCGGTTTTTTCAGGATATAAAATTATGTATTCTTTTTTATATAAATTTTTAGTGCTATTATAGCAAGAAATAAAGCATACATACACATTCCTATACCCAATAATCCCAAGAGTAAAAGGATTAAATTAAAAACAGTGAGAATCAACATTCTGACAGTCCTCCTTCTGATATCAGAAAAACAAAGAAAAGCCCCGTTAAACGAGGTTTTTCCGATTCGCATATATAGGTGGTTTCATAATCTGATGTTTTATCCAAAAATAAAATCTTTTTTTTCAAGGATTGCCGTTGCTGCCGTACAGGCCGGGCAATCACAATAGACTGCTCCGGCAGACTTGATTTTCTTAGCATGTCCAGCGATATTCTTTGCAGTATCCTCCCCGAAAATACGAATTCCGTTATCAGATTCTGCAAAGCCGATTAACATGTCAATTGGTACAACATCCGCTTTCAGCTCATCCATAAATTTTTTCGTTACCGTTTCTTCCTCTTCTGTCCCAATTGCCTCCAACCAGTTCCGGGCTGCTGTTTTAGCCTCAATACTGCAGGACGGTGCATTGATTAATTCGTGTGTTTTTTCAACAACATAATCTAAAACATCTTTACTCATATGGTACCTCCTTCTTTATCTGGAAATTAATTACATTTTATCACAAAAAATATAGTTTTACAAATTTAGGTATAACAATTTCCAATAGACATTTTTATGACTGCATGCTCTGCCCGCCATCTACATGTTAAACCTGCTGGTTATGTAGGTTGAATCCTGACTGGATAGAGTTACCGCTCTTCCGATTCCACTGTCTCCTCCGGTAATCAATGATAATTGGGAAACTTAATTATCCTTGTTCTTCATCTTTTTGATTTTTTCTTCTTTTTATGATAGCAATGCCAGATACTATAAGCGCCAGACCCAGACTAAAGAGTATTCCTCCTCTTAGACCTGCATCGCCTGTATTAGGCAGTCTGCTCATCCAGTTCCAAAATCCGGTTCTTTTATAACTGGTAATTCCAAGACCATATAAGTTCGATTGATATTTTGCAGTTATAATGCCTTTTTTCTTTCCGTACTCCGGACTGTTAAACATTGTGAGTTCTCCTGTTATGGTTCCATCGTCCGTTACGCAAATAGTCAGGTGGGAATCCGCCTTTATATACCCTTCCGGAGCTTTTATTTCATGAACAGTGTATTGTCCAGAACGATCTGGAAGATATGAAATTATACCGTTTCCATCTGTTATTCCATTAAATACCGGCTCTCCGGCTTCATTTCTGATCTCCAGCTCAGCTCCGGCTAACTTTTCCATTGTTTCAGTATCTGCCTTTTGAATTATAACTTCCGGTGAAAGGTGATTAACAACTAATACTGTACTGTTTTCTGATACCTCACTATTTTGAATGGTAAAGGAATAAGTATGATCTGTTGCAAGATAACCAGGTGCCGATTTAGTCTCCTTATAGGTATAGGTTCCATTAGCAGGCATATCAAATTTTGCATATCCATCCTTACCTGTTTTTACTACCAGGTACAGTTTCCCGTTAGACTGATAAATCGAAAATTGCACTCCTTCAATGCCCTGCCCTGTTTCCTCATCGACCTTCTGTATTGACATTTTATCCGAACCTTCTGGTCTCTTAGGATCTGTCATTGTAACCTCTAGTAATTTGGCTTCTTTGGGTACGGTAAATGCCATATCTGAGGAAAGAAGGTATCCAACTGGAGCATTTACCTCATGGAGATAATAAGTTCTTTCTGCCACTAATTTTCCTGTGATATCTATAGCTTTATCTGATGATACAAAATCTGGAACAACTACGTTTTTTTGCTGATCCAATATCTGTAAAGTGGCTCCTTTTAAAATCTGGTCAGATGAATCCACTTTTCTTATACGGATTCTTGTTTCATCATTTCTCATTACTACCTGGTCTACGCTTCCATCTTTGCTGACAGTAAAGGTAACTTTCTCTCCATATGCATATCCGGCAGCTGGCTTATCTTCGATAAGATGATAAGTTTTACCAGCTATTAGCTTTCTAATAATTTCATGAGGCTGCTCACCAGATATCCATTCATCAATTACTTTACCCTCATTGTCTATTACACTCATATGATTGCCTGGAAGCTCCTCGCTGCCAGTGATTGCCTTTTTAGAGAGTATTACATGGGTTGGATCGTCAATCATTACCACCGAATTCCTTTCCCCATTTAAACTGACGGTAAAGAAAACATCATCCGCATAGGCATAGCCAGCTGCCGGTCTCACTTCATGGAGCCAGTATTTTTTTCCAGCAATCAGCTGTCCTTTCAACACATCAAACTCACTTCCTGTTGTAAAGATTAAATCCTCACCGGCTGGTATACCATTTCCATCACGGACCGTCTTTGCAGCTGTTTTGTCCTCATTTAAGATTTGAAGCGTACTTCCGGATAATGGACGTACTGCTTCAGAGGGAGTACTCTCCGTCAGGGGTTTGGCCAGCTTTTGAATTTCAATTTCCGTTTTTTGATCTTTCATAATGACGGTCATGGTTTCTGCTTCTTCTGGCACAGTAAATGTCACATTCTCACTGTAAGCATATCCGGCAGGAGGCTCCTCCTCAGAAAGTTCATAGGTTCTGCCGGCTATGAAAAGTCCCGTAAAAACAACTGGTACTCCTGTTGGTGTAAATTCTTCGATCAATGTGCCAGTATCCTTTTCCCTGATAGCGAACCGCCCACCGCTTAAAAGTTCTCCTGATTCTGCATCCGTTTTTAAAATACTCACTTCTGTCTTCTGATCCTCCATAATAATGGTCTCAGAAATTCCGCTGTCATCTGCAGTAAATCTAATATCCTTCTCGTAAGCGTATCCATCTGGGGAACTGACTTCTTGAAAGATATATTCTTTCCCAGGTGTCACAAGTTTTGCTGGGATCTGTACCCGTTCTCCTTCTTTTGTAAATTCATAAATAATCTTATTTGTCTCTACATCAATCAGCTGATAGCTTCCTCCCGAAAGCTCCTCTCCAGTATCCTTGTCAATCTTGGAAAAATACAGCTGCACCGTCCGGTCTTCCATATCAACGTTATCAACCATTCCTGAAGCGTTTACTTCAAATCGGTACGCACCGCTTATCAGGCTGTTCCCATCGCTGTAAGAGGTTGTCTCCATAAGTTGATAGCTTCCTCCGGCTATCAGGATTTCCCGGATTGATTCATCATTCCGGTTGCTTTCAAATACTTGACTTTGGAAGTTTTTCTGGATTTCTCCGGTCATGATCTCCTCACCAGGTTCATATCCATCTGCTCCCATTTTGGTGATTTCATATCTGGTTCCATAGGGGAAGCCGGAAAAGGTAATAAATCCATCTCCGGTAAGAGCGATATCCCCCTCCCCCTTAATTCTTCCTGTTTTGGAACCGGCAAACGACTGATAGCCAATTAAGACCGTTCCTGCCTGATCTGTGAATTTCACATGATAGGTAAATGCATCAACCTGGCTCTTTCCTGTCCCAGTCAGTTTATTAATGATACTGATGGAGCCATCCGGGACAATCGGGCTCCAGAGGTTCGTGGTTTTTGTAACCGCTCCGGCTGTCGTTATAAAGTTTGCTTTGGCTTCCGTTCCATTTTCTCCACTAACAACAGTCACCACATCCACGGTTCCACTTTCATGGCCGGCTACATCGGAAAGATTCCAGGTGACGTTTCCGTTTAATTCACCCCCATAGGAGGTGGAGCGTAAATAATCAAGTCCCTCTTGGAGAACTGCTTTTACTTTTATATCTGCCGGGTAACTGTATGGATTGGTATAGGAAATTGTGTATTTCATGACGCTTCCTGCCTTTACTGCACTGTGACCTGCCCCAACGCTGCTTGTCACCTCGGCAATCGAACTTTCTTTCGTGACCGGATTGGTTATGGAGTAATCGTAGGTATCATCACTGACGATCCAGTCTGCCAGTACATTTCCCTCAAAGTCAGTTAGTTCCTGCCTGGTCTCTAAATAAGTTCTGGAAGGCAGTGAGTAGGTTCCCTGTTCATCAAGATAGATCCGTCTGGTTTCTTTCCCTGATTTTTCTGTCTGGCCGTCTGAATACCTGGTATACTCGGTAATCTCATATAAATGCCCGTCCGTGATCCTGTCATTAGCAGTCAAAGAAAGGCTGCTTCCTGTTCCCATGAAGGCTGGAAGCTCTGTCCCAGTGTCTAAATCCTTTAAAATGAGGTAGGTTTTTACCGGAACTCTTCCGAATATGGTAAGGGCTTCTATTGCGCCGTTCTCACTTGCCAGTTTTAAAACACTGAAATCATTGGATACATTTAAGATTCCTGTTCCTGACTTATTTACGGTAAAGATCACCGGCGCTGAAAGAATGTATCCGTCTGGAGCCTTTAACTCCTCCATGATATAAACCTGTCCTGCTGCCAGCTTCTTTGTCAAGGTGAAACCGATCGTTCCAGAAATGACTGTTGCTATGGCTTCTCCGTCCTTTTCATATTCTCCATTCACAGCTACTGCCCTGTAAACCGCTATCTCCGCTCCTTCCACTGCCATACCAGTGTCAAAGTTTGTTTTCTTGAAGTAAATATTTGTTGGATCATTCTCAATTTCATAGTTATAAAGTATTTCATTTCCGTTCCCTTTCCCATCAAATTGGAATTTTTTGATTCCCCCTGAAATCTGGTAAAAATCCGGTGGGGAGATTTCTTCTACCGTATAGGTATAGGCTTTTATAATTCCATTTGTCTGGACTTCACCTACCGGAAGTCCGGAAATATTTGCCACTCCATCTGACCCGGTGACCATGTACCAGGTTTTTCCGGTCTCTTTATTTGTCACCTCAAATCTTGCATGTTCTAATCCTTTCCCGGTATCGGAGGCTTTCTTTTTAATCTCCAGTTTTCCAGTGACCGGAATATTGACCACTTTATAAAATGGTATCTTTTCCGGACCTATGATGATCTTTACCGGATCTGCTTTTTGCATATAGGCCGGAGCCTCTTTTTCCACGATGTAATAGGTTCCATAAGCGGTTTTATCAATCCTATGAGGTTTTAGATCTCCTACAGAAAGTCCTGCCGGGACAGCGTGCCCCGCTTTATCGGGCAAATCCCCATTAAACTGATCCTCTTCTGTGTAAGTTCCGTCCGATCCGGAAGTCCAAGTCTCTATTAAGTGATCTGCATCCTCTAAAAGGTTCTCGTCTGCATCTGCCCGATATAAGGCAAGTACGGCCCCGGTGACTGCATATTCGTTTGTATCATCATTTACTACCTTTAAAACGTTTATATACTTTTCCTCGTTTTCAAGGCTAAATCTTTGCACATCTCCGGTCTCTGTCAGGACGATTGCTTTCGGATCGGCTGCTTCAAACCCATCTGGGACCGTTTCTTCCACCAAAACGTAATTCCCGATTTTTTTATCTCCTGTTTCTGCATTGGAGGGCAGATAATCAATCCGGTGCATTCCCTCTAAGGTGTCATAGCTTTTGATCCCCCTGTTTTCTTTATAGTTAAACTGATATTCAAAGATCAGAGGCAGCTGACCATATGTATCAAGAGAACCATTTTTCACGTTCCGGTAAATGGTGATCCGAATGGTTTTTCCTGTATCAGTGGTCCATGTTTCCATGATTCCCTCCCCTTTACCAGCCCGAATGATTCCGGTAATGGTTGCGGTTCGCTCACCGCCCTTCGTGTACCAGGTAAGGGAGGTTAATTCCTGTCCTTTTTCTTTGTAGGCAGCTTCAAAATCCGTAATAAAGCTGGATTGATTATCTGATAGTCCCATAATCGCTTTTAATCGCTCCATGACGTTGGAGCTGATTTCTGTTTCCTCTGTGTATTCCATTAAGTCATCGGTGGTCCACTCATCTACCCGTTTTGTTTGGTCATACACCGGCTTTCCATTTTCCATTAATATAGTCCCATTGCTGTCTGTTTTCGCTTCATAAAGAGCAAGCCCGGCTGCGTGATCATTGGGTAGAGAAACCTTATTTCCTTTGCTGTCCGTGTAGTACTTATAAATTTCCAGCTTTGTATGGTCATTTTTCAGATTAACCGTCTGGACTTCTCCGGTTGCTTTGATTGTTAATTCCATAGAGGAACGAACATATCCGTCTGCAGCCTCCAGCTCTTCTAAGATATAGTCCCCAGCCGGTATTCCCTCAAAGTATTTGGGACTGCTGTCCGTGATCCAGTCGGCCGACACTGTAACCGGCTCATTATCATAGGAACGTTCTACGGTCCATTTTGCCGGTGTAGTTTCTGCTTTCGCCAGATAATATCCTTTCGGGTAGGTGTCACTGTCCGTGGTATAGATCCGTTTTGCTTTATAAAGAACCAGGTGGGCACCGGATACCTGGTTGTAGTTGTAGGCTCCCTTTGGCTCAATGACTGTTAATCCAGACTGGTAGTCACTGATCACGTTCAATATCTGTTTGTCAGCTGCATCGGTTTTGGCAATCTCTACCTTAATCTTTTCATCTTCCATTCCGGTTTTCTGGACATCCTTAGTCTCTGTCACGGTAATTCCCTCCGGAATCCCTTTGACATAGCCGGAGGGAGCTGACACCTCCTCCATAATGTAAGTTCCTGGAATTACTCTCTTTAGCATATCCGCCTGACCTACAGTCATATCTGACTGGAAAGGATCATTTGGATACTTCTCTCCGCTTATCCAGGTGTTTTCAATTACCCAGGACTCACCCTGCCGGTGATAGAGTTTCTTATCATCCGTGGTGTCTTCTTCCTCTCCTACGTCCTTCATACCAGTCTGATTGTTAATGCTGTAGGAAGCATCGTTATAAGCGAAAAAAAGATCATCATATTTGTAGCGGACATAATCTCCATCAATGTCATAGACCGGATCTCTCTTTTTATAGGTCTGCCCGGATTTCTGGTAATACTCCGGAAGTCCATGGCCATTCAGGACTGGATTCATGCTTTTCGCCAGACTGCTTCCGTTATAGGTTCCTGTGATATATTCCTGATCCGTATCAGCATGGATAGAGGCAATCCGGAACGTCTTTATCTTTTCTCTGGCAATAACCGCTCCTCCCTGTGTCCGGGAGATCTTCACCGGCCATACCAGAATCTTGTTCCCTTCCTTTGTGTAAGCCATACCGGTATTCGGATTAACATATGCATCCCTGTTTCCATCACTGTCAAGATGGTACATGACCGTACCGGAGCTTAAGGTAAAGATTTTATCCGTGGAATTATATTTCACCGCCAGTAAATCCCCTCCTTTCAGCTCAAACGTTGGTTGTCCAGCTTTCAGAATAAAAATAGATTCCTGGTTTTTCACTAATACTTGATTACCATTCCGATCATAGCCATAGAGTTTCCCGTCAGTTCCCGTTTCAGTTGCTGTTAAGTTTCCAAGAGAGTAATAAAGGATATCGGTATTATCCCGGTCTATAGTTTCATAGGTCCATGTACCGTTTCCATTTTCTCCTGCAAGACTTCCATCCGGATCTTGCCCGATAGGGCGGGGCACGCTGTCTTTTCTTAAAAACTCCACGGTTGTCCCGGCATAACCTTTTAATACTTTTATGGACTGGACATTATTATTCCGGTCTCTGGTCACTTCCACGCCATTGTATCCGCAATCTCCGCTGTCTCCACTCTCTGATATGGTTATGGCATCGTAAAGGGCCATCTTTGCCCCAGATACATAGCGGTTCTGATCATCATCGGTATCCAACGTTCTCTCTATCAGACCGTAACCAGCAAAAACACCATCTACATAAATCAGATTTACATCCTCCCCGGCGTCTTTTCTGGACTGAAGGTATTCAATGGTTCCTTTGTACCAGGCATAGCCTAAAAAGGTCCCGTTCTTATAGGCGAACTCTAAATTTTCAGTTCCATATTTCTGTTTTAGTGCCAGCTCCGTTCCTTCTAACCTAGTATTAGTTTTATAGGTTACTGTATGGTCAGAATCCTTAATCTTAGACACTTCAAGGCGAACCAGAGTATTTCCTATATAGATTCTGGCGGTATCTTCTACCTTAGTTCCATCCTGATTTTTGTCCTCATAGATGGCTGCAGCTACCCGGCTGTCCCGGTTTCCGTCAAGATAATAGGTTGTCTGATCCGAGTAGATTTCAATGGCTACCGGCTTGGATCTTACGTATCCGGCAGGAGGCTTGATCTCACACAGGACATAAGTTCCGGCTCCAAGAGGCTGTGGTGTTAACAGATAGCCTGTATTCTGATCCTGATAAGAAGTATTTGTTAAATCTTCTTCCCTTGCCTGTGCCCCGTCCCTGGTAGTCGTAAAAGCCTCAAACTGTCCGGTCCTTCTACCCTCTTCATAGGATAGGATTACCTGTTCCCCTTCTTCACAGACCGGGCTTCCGGCTGGAACCAGCCCGCTATAGGACTCACCTGACTGAATAATATTGCTGGCTCCAATTGCCTCTAAAAATTCCTTAGAGCCTCCGATCCGGGTATCTGTTTCATAAAATTTCACCTTTCCATCTGTATTATCACCCTCTTCTCTGGAAGCTGCATAGAGAGCAAAGATCGCTCCATCATGGAGGATATTTTCTCCGGTTTCGGAATCCAGTTTTTCAATCCGTAACCGGCTTGTATAAAAGGTGTTTTTAAACTTCCGGTAACCATAGCCTTGATAACTGGAGCTGCCATCTCCATTGGGTGCTGTATCGGTTGTTTCATCGGCCGGTTCTGTTACACTCCACGGTACCAACATGGAAGCGTATTTTCCGTCATAGGCGGTCTGCATCCCCTTCATGGTTGTTCCTGATTCATTGGATTCCTTATTTTCCGAAACTGATCCATAATGATAGATCTTTTCGATTCCGTCCGTCTCGTAAGTGGCACCGTTTGCTGTACGCTTACCGGAATTTCCATTGTCGGCCAAATAATGACTGTTTTCATTACCTCCGGCTTCTGCCGGATCAACCAACGTGTTGTAGTAATCCTTGACCGGATCAGTTTCGCCCTGGGTGATGGTAAAGTGTCCTTTTCCGGAGGGATCACCAGAAGACGATCCGGAAAGCTTATCAAGGTCTAGACCATAGGGATAGATTTCATAATTCCCCAGGTAATTGTGTCCACGAATTACATACTTTCTTAAATCCTCTGATTCTCCTGGCCATTCCTCGTTAAAACGAATATGGTATTTTGCAGAAAGCTGTGAGGCGGTATCTGACAATTTGTAATTGTAATAGCTGCTTAATATCTCTGGTATCTGGTCTGATCCGGACTTACCGCCCTCGTAGACCGACGGAAGTTCAACTTCCTTGGGAACATCGGTTTTATAATGTTTATTAAAAAGATCCCCTAAGTCTTTGTTAAAGGGCTGCTGTTCCACGGTCACATAGGTGCCGTAAGGGAGGTATTCCGATATTCCGTAGCAGTAACCGGCTCCGGGATCTTCTAAATCTGCACTCAACGTTGTATTGTCTTTGTCCTTTCCGCCGTCTGTCTCACTGTCCCAAGCAATGGAATAAATCTCATCAAAGTCATAAGTGATAAATGGTTTTAGGTAGTTCTCCGCTTTTTTTATGGCACTGGCCAGAGCCTGATCATAAATCTGATCCGGGTAGTTTTCATTTCCTGCAGCACTTTCTGTTTCTCCTGCCTGATTTTCCTTTACCAGTTTCGCAACTTCCGTCTCTAAGTACCAGGTGATGGCAAACTGGCGGACTTGATCGGAACGAAGGGCGTTATCTTTTGCGGTATCTGAAGTATTGATTTTATTTTCGATATCCGTATTGTTATGTACGACGGGATACTCTTTTTCCCCTCCGGTTATTCCAAAGAGGAGCTTTTTAATAAAAGCAAATGGTTTGAAAGAACTGCTATTATTCTCTGTCCGGTCCCATTGATCCTCATTGGCAACTTTTATCGCATCAAAGAACTTATCATAGCGATAACCGTCTTTTCCACTTTCAAGAATTACCGTATAACTTGGGTTCTGATCTGCATTGATAAGATCATTGGTATAACTGTAAAGTTCCGTATTGGCTATGGCTGCATCGTTGGAATCCTTTGCTATTGGTCTTGTCTGATAATCAACTCTGGTATAAAGCTTCTGGACCTTTTCTGGGAACTTGTCCCGGTAGGCATTGATATCCACGGTGTTTCCATTCCGATCCTGCCACGTCACGGTTCCATCTTCTGCCCGGTAAAGCCGTTCCAAGTTTGATTTTAAGTAAGCCTTAAAGCGGAAGTTTTTTAAATATGCTGTATTCGCTCCAGTTCCACCACCACTTTCAGTGAAATAATCCTCATGGCCGGTTGCTGCATAGGTGTTATTGTCGTATGTCCCGCCTGCATTTACCTCTATGTCCTTCGTAATCTTTACCTTTTGCATGATGGACCGTTCTACAACGGAAATGCTGTTGTTACGGGTTCCTCCATCTGCATACAGCTGATTCTTATCATAGCGGAGAGTAACCGCTTCGATATAGGTTCCCGCACTTGAAAGGTTTGGAGATACGGAAATATTTCCATAATAGAGGGCATATTCCTGGGGTGTGCTATAGGTTCCGGAAATCAGATCATAACTATAAGTGATCTTATAGTCTGTAGTCTCCGTCCCCTCACTCCCCTCAACATTGATGGTATAGCCCTTTCCGTCATACACGGTATCTACCGGCGTGTCCACGTCCTTTAAATCATATCCCGGACTTACCTGGACTTCCTTTTCTGCCAATACGGTCTTAATACTTCCATCGCTATTCCGGATTGATTCTCCTTTTGCATAGACCCAGTAGGTATGAGCAGAATTTTCTTTTACTGTAAGAGTAGTTAAATCCTCTGGATAAACTGCCTTTGTCTGCAACAGCGCTCCGCTTTTTACTTTTACGTAGGTGATAAATCCATTGGTGTTTTCGGTATAATCCTCCAGCTGATCCGGTTTGTATGGAACATAAAAATAACCAGAAACCGTTATCCCATTTATTTCATACTGGATATCCATTTTTATATAAATTAACTTTAATGCCTCATCGTATAAACTGGAGGCAATGGTGCTTCCCACACGGTAGGAATAACGGACCACCGCTTTCCCATCTATAATCTCCTCAACTCTCAGACAGTTGAATACGGAAAGACCGGCATCTTCCATTCCTTTATAAAGGCTTTCTGCCTGTTCCTCAAAGGTATCTCCTTCCAAAGGAATGATCATCCATGGCGCTCCTTCACCTGGCTCCTTAAAGGAAGCCTTTTGTAAAACGGAATTCACATTCACTGATAAATCTCCGGTATCTTCCAGGTTTGAAAAGGTGGGGATAGTATAGCGCAGAGCATTGGAAGGACGTACTGCGGTAAAGTCATACTCCGGATCGGACACCTTAGTGACAATGGCTGTTTCTCCATTTGGCAAAGAAATGGTATCCCCAACGTTTGCCTCCACATAGGAACCATTTATAACAACCTTGGCGCCCTCTTCGTCTGCTATGGCATTTTTACTGGTATAAACATACTCCGTATGAGTTCCATTCGGATCTTCTACCACCTTGCTTTCTGTCCGGTAAAAGGAAGCTCCTTCCGGGATATTGTTTGCATAAATCTGATAACCGTTTGTGGTGCCACTGCTATTTACCGTAAAGGTGTTTGCTTTCTTTGCACGGTTAATATCCAAGGTACTGGCAGATACCGTTCCTTCTGCTGATGGACTTCCTCCGCTTTGAAACGCTTCCCGGTTAGAAACAGAAGCATCTTTTCCATAAACGGATAGTTCGTAGCCCTCTGATCTGGTCAGTTCTCTTATGTAGTACTGGGTTCCGTCTGCATTGACGATTAAGGGGCGCCCAATCCAGCAGTTTCCATTTAAGTTTTCATTGTTTTCTATTGGATAGGAGTGACTGCTCTCCCCAGTGCTGTCCCTTCCCTGATTGGAGGATAACTTTTCATAACCGGAAGCCGTTTCGTTACGGCTGTCGGTTAAGGAAATGCTACTGCCATATGAGGTATGGCCGATAAAACGTTCTGCATCGGATTCTTTTCCTACCGCAGCTGCCATTCCGGTATAAAGATTTCTGGGTGCATGGTCTGCCCAATTGTTGGCCGTCTTTTCAATGGCTCCGGTCTGGTAATTAAAGGTATAACCCGGTACCTGGGTAATGGAAAGGAAGCTGGCATCCCCGTTTCGGTCCGTTGTGGCCACTGATACTAAATCGTCCTTTTGAAATACCACACCGGAATGTCCGTCTGGATGGGGAATATCGGCTGCAGCAAATAACCCGTAAACAGCTCCTTCTAAGGTTCCGTCCCCTTGTGCATCTCCGTAGGCATCATAAGAAGCGGATTCCCCTGACTTTAAGTCAATATCCTTTTTATTAAAATGGACATCTCCTTCTGTTCGGTGATCATAAACGGTAAAGGTCCAGTCTGTATTGGAGGAAGACAGCGGGGAAAGGCGGTCTGTATCGGTAGATTCCGGCAGGTAATAAAGGGAACTTCCGCTTCCAGAATCCTCATCAGAGGTAGCAGTTCGGGAAAAAAGTGAAACTACTTTTGATGCCGAAAGCTTCACACCTTTTACTACTTTTTCCAAAAGTCCGGTTAACGTTACTTCCGCGTAAACTGCCTTTGCCAGAGAATCGGTTGCTATCTTTTTCTTTACCCGAGCTGTTTCCAAAGTGGGAGCTATTGATTCGGCTTGTGTCTTAGTCTCTGTTTGAATCTCAGTTTCTACCTCTTGGATTGATTCTGCTGTCGTTTCAGATTCCGTAGTTGTTTCTGGAATCGCTTCCGTTTCTGCTTCTGTCTCGGCTCCGGTTTCTGCTTGAGTTTCAGTCTCTTTCTCAATTTCTGTTTCTTCTATAACTTCCGACTGTGTTTCCTCCGGTTCCTCGGTTACAATCTCAGTTGCTTCGGTTCCCGATTCACTTGATTCCTCTGGGTCGGAAACTTCTTCCTTTAAAACTGTTTCAGAGTCAGACAGGGTAAGTTCCTGATCCATTCCGTCTAAATGGTCCATTGATCCAAAGCTGACAAACTGCGAACTTTCCTGAGACGGTGATGATTTTAAACTGAACGTACTGTCTGTTAAGCTGTCATTTTCAAAATCAGGATCACTACTACTGCTGTCGTGATCAAGTCCGGAAGATTCATAATCCTTATACTCACTTGACGTAACCGTTCTCCATTCTAACGGAATATCATCCGGGTGGCTTCCATGAAGGGAGTAACCTGGAGCTGGGAGGAGTTCTTTAGCGGAATACTGATACTTTAGAGAAATGAACTCTTTGTAAAACTCATCACGGTCCTCTTCCAAAGCCTTTTTCTGAGTCTTTCCGGTTGGGTCGATGGCATGAAAGAAACCGCCCTGTTTTACATGATCTTCACACTCTTTTACCCCTTCCAGCCATTTCACCCATGCACTGTCATGCATCTCCTGATTGGCTTCCTCCACCTCTTCAATTTCGTCCTCATTGGTCTGTTCTCCAGTTTCTTCATCATATTCCGGCTCCGGTACCTCCAGGTATTCAATGACCGGGGCTGGATGCCCACTGCAATACCCCTTTAAGTAGGTGTAATTTCTGGCATCCGAGTGAGCAATTTTACTGTGAATGTTTCCTCTGGAATCTACATAGTGAAGAACACCATTCGAATCCGTAATGTGCTTATCTGCATTACAGGGATCTTTTTCCGGATCGTCCCAAGTTTCAAACTGGGTACCGGAGGAATTGGCCTGATTGTAACGGTTTGATTCGGAATCGTTAAGCCCGGTATCCCCGTTGTAATTTAATGAGATTCTGGCATCATCACTCCCTTCGTCTTCTTCCCATGACGTATCGGTTAAAGAACCTAAGTTTGAGGAATAATCTCTTGCTCCTCTTAAATCTAAATCCGTATCATCAAGCTGGGAATCATCAAATTTTTCTAGAATATCCCAGTGAGTATTTGCAAGGGGCTTTCCTGTTTCGGAATCAAAGGTGTTAAGACCTACGTTATAGCTGGCGCCAAATCCTTCTGTATATTTAAAGCGCTGAATCTCTGCTTTTCCGGCAAAACCAACACGGACATGGACTTCTAAGTCTTTGTCCATCTTGGAAGCAAAGTAGGTCTGGGAAATGTCAAAGGCATATCCGTTTGGATCAGAACTAAGTGGATTTCTAGTATAAAATTTAAAGGTTGCAAGTTGTGCTGAACCAATATCTTTTGCCAGTTCTAACCCGTCCTGATTGGGATTGGCCCAATAGAGTGTTGCAATTCCTTTTCCATCTTCAGGTACTTCCCCAGTCATTGAAGTGAAGACCAGCCCAGCATTGGTAGGACCACTGTAAGCCCAATCCCCATATAAGTCTTTGGCTAAAAACTTTTGATAATAATCCTTTATCGCTTCATTAGGGTAAGGGACAGTAACGGTATAGGTATCTGTCGCATGGTTTGTTTTGGCATAGTAAACAGTTTCTTCTGCATCTGAATCAAGTTTCTTAGTGATAGTTGCAGCATCCCATACCATGCCAAACATCCAATCTGCCCAGTTATTACAGCCTTTCGCCTTATACTCCTCCGGAATCTGGGTACTTGACATCTGATTATATACAGAACGATCTCCCACTGCATTAGGGTTTATTTGTTTAAGCACTGCTTTATAATCATCACTGCTCTGGAAGATTTCTAAATCGGTTTTTAAGTCGGTTCCAGTAAAGGCGCAGTCATCAGCTGCAACCCAGTTAATAACAGCTGAAACAATATATTTAGCTGTGCTGGTATTGGCATCATTACAGGCCGCTACACTGTCATTACGTCCCATGTAGCTGGCATATACATTCATTAGAAAGTTAAACTTTTCTCTTGCATCATCACCGATTTTTTTTGGAAATAGCGGAGGTCTAGCATTAGGCGACCAATAGCCATCTAAAAATGCTTGACTACCCAGATGAATCATGGCATTTTCGGTATGTCCCTGTACACAGTAGATGAAAGTTTTATCAAACTCGTCATATTCACTTTCGCTTGACAGATTATTTTTTACAAGATACTGCTTGGTACCCGCGGGGAAATTTCCTTCTGACACAGCCGATCCCAGATGAAAGTCTTTGTTTTCATACATCAACCCCGTCGGGATATAGCCATAACTGTTATTTGCCCCATAGTTGCTGGCATCCCAAGATGGCATGGAAACCGTTTCAATAAGCTGTGCATAGTCCGCAAGGGAGACTAGGCTTTTGGGAAAGTAAGGCAAGAATGCCATAATAGCCAAAATGACAGCCATAAAACCAGCGGTTCTTCTTTTTATTTCAAGTCGTTGTAACAGTTTTTTCATTCTTTTTCATCCTCTAATTTACAACAAAAAAGACTACCGATTATGGATCAACCGATAGTCTTTTGAAGGATTTAAAATTTATTTGATTATTATTTAAAAGAAAGGATTAGGAGTTCCCCAAAGTTGCGCTGCCCTTTCACTGGACTCATAGTCATACCCTAATGCTCCTATTGGAAATCTTACAAAACCATACCACGGAGTAACGTCATTATTTTTTCTTGTCATAACCTTTCCATCGATCATTAGCTGACCCAGCTCGTTGACCCGATATCCGTCTGGGGTGATGGTATTAGTATAAAGATAACCATATTCATTAAAACAGTAAGCATACTTTAGACCGTCTTTAGTTCCATCAGGGGCAGTCATTAACCATTGCCATACGCTAGTCATATTACAACCATATTTATTTGTTCCATACCAATAGTTACTTATACCATTTACATTAGTAGATTTTTCAATATTTTGATGCCAGATTGATGGTTCATAAGATTGTGCATTTGCATATTCAATTAATCCCTCTTCTGAACCATAGGAAACGACATGACCATCTGCATGGATTAGAATTCCATTTTCATCTGTTCTTGACCCACCAGCAAAATTCGCATTTTTCATAAAATTCCCATGCAAATCTTTAACATAATACGTATAAGTATCTTTTTTTATAGCTGTGCCAGAATAAAAATTAAAATCCTTATTTTCCCATTCATTTGTTGTATACCCAGCCGGAAGCTTATCCGGAGTCCAGATAATTTCCGCAAATGCTGGTGTGGCCATCGTTAATGAAAGTGCTGCTGATAACAATGCTCCTAATAATCTCTTTTTCATCTCAATTCCTCCCTTTAAATCTAGTCTATTTATAATAATCAGATTTGACAACTTTATTAATTCGTGATATTCAAAAGGTACAACGGGTAGCCAACTCCACAGAGCCGCTTCCAAAATATTTAATTATCTTTTAAAAATAACCATACCACTTTGGTCGGCGGGGGTGGTTATTTTTTTGTACCTTTGTCATTGCTGTTCACCTACTCTAATAAATATAACATATTATGGGATGATTTTCAAATTTTCGATTGATTTGTTACTAAACTTAAGGTCGGAGTATTAGAATCAATTTTAATATGTTAACGAGGGGAACTTAGTTCCGTTCATATCGATTAATTATGATAATACCACTTTGACTTTGTTAATCAGAATATTAGATGCTATTTTTCTATCGGTTAAACATATTCGTTTGTCAATGTACAAGCTTCTTTAATTTTTTAAGTGAATTGAATTCTTCCTGAAACTAATACTCTCATACCTTGACGAAAATAATTTCTATTAATTCTCCTGCTTTAACAAATGCAGTACAATTAATGAAATCTGTCAGTTCATGCAGAGGAGTTGCTTTTTTGATTTACCGACTTATACTATCGATTAGTTTCCAAACTCAATCAAACCGGTAAAAAACATATTTTGCAAATAGCAGCACGAATAAGAAGCATTTTTACACCAGCCCTTTTCATGATATCCACTGGCCTTTCTCATTTACCATAAAACCATCGGGTGTAACTGTATTGGTCAGCAGCTTCCCTTTTGTTCCATCAGAAACCGGGTTAAAGTAGTACCAGATTCCATCTATATTTTGCCAGCCACTAAGCATCTGTCCCTGCGTTCCATCAGAAGCTGCTTTTAGATAGAATATAACTCCATCTGCATCTGTCTGCCAGCCTGTTACCATAAATCCATCTTTATTAAACCGGAACCAGGAAGCCTTTTCCTGATCTCCCGTTGCAAATGGGTTACTAATGTATGCCCATTCATCGGTATAGGTCCGGTCGGAAGCAAAGATCCACTTCCCATTTCCAGTCTGGGTCCAGGTGCCGGTGATTGCACCTGAGGCAGCTGCTGGTCCTTTGATATTTCCTGCAGCCGTTACTCCTACGGAGCGACCACCGCCTCCCCCACCACCGCCACCGCCGGAGCTGCTTCCAGAAGTCGTATTATCAATGACTTTTAAATTTAATTTTACCTGGATTGAATCAGAAAGCTTTCCATCACTGCTTTCTGCATAAACAAAAGCGTTTGTACTTCCAGAGTACTGTGATTTTCTCAGTATCTCATTGATCCAGCCAGCAATTAACTCCTGTTTCTCATTAATTACAACGGCTCTGACATTCCCTTCTGAATCTACGGAAAGGGTTCCTGAATCAGAGGACCGCCACTGGATTTTCTTTTTCTCCCTATTTTCCGGATAAACAAAAGCAGAGAATTTCTTTGCTTCCATACCGCTCCAGGTGTAAGCAGGGTTGGATCTTCTTCCTGTTTTGGTCAGTACCAGATCAAATGTCTCACCGTTTCGATCTGCCTCCAGGCATTCTGCCTGGAATGTAAGTTTCACCAGACAGGTGCCCACTTTCTTTCCATCCCTTGTAGCAGCCGTAACCGCCACATTCTTTTCTCCCCGGTAAGGAGCTTTGCGAAGTGCTTCATTGATCCAGGCAGCATCATCAACTGGAGTTACATTTCCCTGCTCATCAACGGATACTGCTTCCGGATCAGAGGTGACCCAGATTACAGTCCGGTCATAGGGCTTATGTTCCGCTGAGTCATCAAGATCTGGAAGAACCGTTACAGACAGTTTCTTAGTAGCAAAACCTTTTTTATCTGTAATCTGTGAATGGATATCTCCAGCCATCTGATAGTTCAGGTTATAGGATATTTCTTTCTCATTCAGAGTAATTTCTTCCGGGACCACTCTGCTCAGGTCATCCGTTACAAAGTTGATACTTACATGGCAGACAGCAGATGCTTTATTCCCCAGCTTATCTTTTCCATCAACTGTAATGACTGCATCCCGGCTTCCATTTCCCGATACCTTCGCATAGGGATCATTGCTTTTTATTCCGTTGTCGGTAGACATGATGTTACGAATCCATGCGGCATCCTTTAAAGCGGAAACCGATGCTTCACGGTATGCCTCATTATCCTGCGTCACTTGTACGACAACTGGATCGGAACTGGTCCATACCACTTCATCTTTAGAGAAGAAGTCCGGGGTGAACGTTGCAGTTAAAGACTGGGGAGCTGTTACTGTAACCGTTTCCTGTGGATTGGTCCGATTCCCACTCAGAGTCCTTCTCACGGTATAGGTAAGCGCCTGTTTATCAAGGACTGCTCCTTCCGTTGCAACTAAGGTATTGTCAATGATCTGGAACGTGACATTGATTCTGCAGTTGGCAGTACAGGGTTTCCCTTCAAAGGAAGTGGAAGGTCTGGTCTGCGCCGTTAAAACTGCAACTCCACCATTTTGGTGTCCAGCTCCGTAAATCGTATTAGGAATTTTATACTGGAAGTTCTCATCTGCCTGTTTCTTTTCTGCATCCGCTATAATGGTTTGAAAGAAGGAGGAGGAAAGATTGACTGACAGACTCGCTGACTGTGAGGTATATCCGTCTGTTTCCTCATCATTGTTTTTTGCCAGTTCAATGAGCTGGGGATCGTCAATACTCCATTTCACCCGGCTGTCCGCTACGTCATTGTTGGCATCAATCACAGCCTTGATATTTATCGGTTGCACCTCAGTTCCTTTTATTAACACACCATTGATATACCGGGCGATCAGCTTACCTTCCTTGTTTTTAATCTCTGTCGTTATTACCGGGGTTTTTCGGTTTCCGGTCCTGGTCTGAACAACTGCGAAGGTATAACTATCAGGATCTACCGTTACTGATACGGCCACCTTCTTATAGAGTGCAGAGACGGTTACATTTTCCTCCGGCATGGTAAATACATAAGCATGGCTGCTGTCGGAATAGGTACTGTTCTTTCTGAATCCCTTACTATTCATATAGAAAGGAGAGCCTTCGATCTGGAATTTTTCTGTATCTGTATTTTTTGGTGCTGTTGTTACCGTAACCACCGAACCAGCTGCAATGGCTCCTCTGTTTTCTTTATCAAGGGGTTTGGAATACTGGGAACTCCCCCGTACTTCCAACGTGGCAATGTCATAAAAGTTCTGGCCGTTTGCTATGGTATCAATCTGATTGATATTTAAAAGATATCCTCTTACGGGCCTGCCCAAAGAATCTGGTGCAAAGTGATCCAGGGTATAGTCTCCTGACTCCTCATCAAGAACGGTCTGGATGCCTCTTTCCAGTTCTTCATAAAAGTACTGATCCGACATAGTCTTTTGCACTCCGCCCTGAACAAGCGTATAGTAAAGATCTCCTGTATGCCAGTAACCGATATGGGCAGAGTAAGCAAAATCGTTATCATCAATGATTTCTGAACCGCAGACATTGGCATTTATCTTACTCTCCGTATCAGTAAATAAATACGCCACATCTTCTATGTAGTTAAAGTTTGTTGCAGCTCCCTGTCTGGTTCCGATAAAGGTTCCTTCCCTTGCCATGGAACCAAGCTGAGAGTTTCCGATGGTTCCCTCAAATCGTGCCACTTTTATTTTCCCGGCTGCATATTTACCTGTAATTCCTCCGATGGCGGTGGAGTGATAACCTCCAATGGTTCCGCTTACATGGGTGTTAAAAACATTCGAAGCGTTCTGATACCCTACGATACCACCAACGTATCCGGTTCCCTGGATTCTTGCAGTAGTTCCTGTGCCGGTAGATACCTCGCAGTCAATGATAGAGGAATTGGAAGCAACCCCGGTAATCCCTCCGGCATATATAACCTCATTTCCTCCTTTAGCATCAATCATGACCTTTTCACAGATAGCATTCTCAATGACTGTACCACTGATCTCTCCCGCAATTCCCCCAGATATTCCAGTGGAACTGATATCTGCATTTTTTACCGTCACGTTACGAATCTCACTGTTTTCTGCATATCCTGCCACCACACCGGTCCGGTCATTTCCTTTTATGGAGCTGCTGACCGGGATTATGGTCAGGTCATGAATGTTTGCATTGGATACCGATCCAAAAAATCCTACGTTGTTATAACCGGCAAAGGAAGTCAGTTTTAAGTTCTTAATAGTCTTTCCATTGCCATCAAAGAATCCATTAAATGTATGGGAGACTTCCCCGGCCATTTCAAAAGAGTCCTGATAAAAGCCAATGGGAATCCAGTCCACTCCCTGAAGGTCAATGTTCGCTCCCAAGGCGAAGTAACATCCGGAATAATCTCCGGCATAATCGGCACCTTCCGCATCCGGCACTGTCATATCCATAGCTGCCAGTTCGGATAGTCCCATAAGCTGTGCTTTCGTTTTAATCAGATATGGTTTTTCCTCTGTTCCCTCTCCCTGGCTCCCACTAAGAAATTCAAAGCTTGTCTTACCGGACCATGAATTCCAGATATCTCCCAGGGAACTGGAAGAAGGGACCAAAGTGAGAAGGGAAGCTGCTAACGCTTTTTTTATATCCGTAAAAGCAGGTTCAGCTGCTTCAGACGGCGTAGCAATATCTATCGGATCTGTTACTGGCATTTCAATCGTTTCCGGATCTACCGTGGGAATCTCTGCCTCTGACGGGGTAGCCGGCTCTGACACAATTCTCTCTGCTTCAGCTTCAGATGGAGAAGCAAGTGCTTTCATCGCTTCTTCCATTCTTGATTTTGTTGTCATTTCAGTAAGTGCAAAGCATGGTGGAGCATACCCTACCGTAGTTACTGCAATGACAACAGCTAAACAAAGGCAAATAACTCTTTTTCCATTTCCTTTCATGTTTCTTTCTCCCTTATTATCAATTTTGTATATTCTTTAATAAACAAATTACAGCATGAGAAAACATAACAAATCTCTACTATCCCTGCGGGATCGTCATGGCCGGTCTGATCCCTATACTTGTCTCTGACACATTAACAGGCTGTATATTTCCATTTGTCAGACTGACTGCATATATTCCATCACCATACCAAAAATCTACCAGACCACCATTTTGGGGTGTCCGCAGATAATAGCCTTTTGAATAAGCAGAGATCTGGGAATCGGGATTATTTGTTTCACTGCCATTAAATTTCCATAGATGATCCCGATACTTTAACGCTTCTTCCACAGACAGAATAAAGATTTTATCCTCCATAGATTGATATAGACGGTCAAATCCCATTAAACTGCTCTCATTAAGCTGCTCATATGTCCGTCTACCAGTAGAGCCTATGTACGACCGGGTAATTCCTATATAAGCTTCATGCATGAATTGCCAATCAGAAGCATTGTTCTGCAGCCACTCCCGTATCTTTGAATACTTATAGTTATTGTTATCTCCAAAATTTAACTTTTTGGATGTTCCCATAATGTCGGACCGTATTAAACTGTCACATAAAAACAGAGCCGTTTTCTGAAAATTGTTCATGGCGTCCTCGTAATCTTCATCAATGCATTGGAATGAATAGGTTTTATTTCCAATGGTCCGGAACTGAACGTCGCCCACACTGTAATGGACCGCTTCCGGTGTTCCATCTACGGTCTGATAACAAATGTCACAGATTCCGTCATGATCTGTATCTACATGTCCCGTTGCAGGTAATATCACTGTTACCTCCTTTCCGCACTTTACGCATCGCACAGTTTCATGGCCGTTATCCATACAGGTGGGGGCCACCCGGTCAATCACTTCATAGCTGTCAGCGCAGGTGTTTTCATCATAAGTTTTCTCAAACCCAACCCGTAAAATAATATATGGCTCATCAGTTATTGTTAATTGTTCCAAAAAAAGCTCAGATACGTTTTTCACAGCCGGAAACATCTGGCCGATAATTGCAGCATTTGGGGCATATCCCTTTGCTATCACATAAACTTCTTTCCGGTCTGTCCCATCTGCCATGGATACCAGGTTAAGAAGCCTCTCATTTTCTTCCTCCTGGCATTTACTGATAAGTTGCCCAGCTGATGGTATTTCTCCCGTAATACATTGATCTGCTTTACTGGAAACATCCAGCCAGTAATTCAATCTTTCTTTAGACTCTGCATCTGGATCAGGTTTTTCAGGCAAATGATCACCTTTTCGGTATTCGATATAATATTTCTGGATACCGTTACCATTCACCACAACACTCCATGGACTGGGTATCAGAGAATGATAGTAATAATGATCGTTTCCTATAATTGTTTCAGGAAAATCAATAAACAGTTCCTTACCTTCCTCTGTCTTACCCTTTTGTCCTTTAAAAATCTCCCTGTCTGGCTTTCCCTCTTCAATAAACTTTAAGTTCCAGTCAATTTTTCTGGCTTCAGAAGGAGATGCTGGAGTTTCTTTTTCATAATAAATATTTTGAGTAAAATTATCATGAGACAGTACAAGAGTATCTTTCTGCCCTTTACACAGTTTATATCCTTCAATATATGGCTGGATCAGTTCTACTGTTTCTGCCTCTTTTCCTGTTCCGGTCATAATCTTAAGAATTGTTTTATCAGCAATATCCATATATCTTATGGTATATTTGTACTGCTTAGCTTGTACCTTGGTGTCTTCTCCTCCTCCATTATTATCTGGATCTGCTGGCTGAATGGATTCAGGCTTAATATCAGGCTTTTTACCTTTATTTTCATTCTTAGAACTGTTTGAACTGCTGTGGCCTCTGCTTCTACCTCTGCCACCACTTCCGCCTCCCCCTGATCCTCCAGAAAATGCGATTCTGCCTGCTGGTAATGTTTTCCTGTCTGCAACCGTCTGTATACCTTTTTGGGGAATTTCAACAATACCTTCTTCGTTAATCCATGCTCCGGATTCATTGACGATGTATCCATCTGGAGTCCTGTCATTCTCATACATTGCACCCTGTGGGTAATTTCCTGCATCTGTAGGTGATAGGAAATAGCACTTACCATCAATCCACTGCCAACCGGCCAACATCTTACCTTTTGTACCATTAGAAATTGGATTAAAAAAATACCACTTACCATTTATCAAATCCCAGCCGGTATCCATGTGCCCCACATGGTCAAAGTAATACCAATCGCCATCAATTAATTTCCAAACATTCTTTGCCTGTATCCAATTATCTTCATAAAGCCAATGCCCCCCCTGCTGAACCCAGGCACCATAACTTTGAATCGGTATACTTATTATCATGAAAAGAATACTTAATATAACAATTTTTCTCATATTATTCATGCACATATTCATCCTCCCTTCTTATTTGCCTCTTTTCTACCAAACCAGCCTTTCAAGCTTTTAGCATATCAGGATCTCGGTATGCTTCTTATTAGATACCAAAATATATTTACTTAGATTTAAGAGTTTTTATTATCAGAATAGTTATTTCATAAACCATTATGACTAAAACAAATTGTTGCTTAGCCACTCCCAGGTACATTAATAGTAGACCCCCCCTCTAATAGCAACATTCTACCCGCAGGTCCTCTCAACAAGACTTTTTTTCTTAGCATTCAAATCTATCCAATCTACAACATAATCAGGTAAACTCGCCTTAAGACATACAGCTTCCTTTGATGTCTGCATCTGTTCTTTCTGGTTTGTCTTCTTTTCCTTCATGACCTATTTTTGTAACTGATACCCCAATGTAACGCATATACCCTGTTTCCAAACTAGTAGGATATAACCAAGGCTAGTGAAGTTGGTTAGAGCCACTGGGGACTATTTTCAAACTTTTAATAAAATATGTTTAACTTAGAAAAAATAATATATGAATTAGGAATTACAGAAGAAAATGCAACAGCCGAATCCGATTGTGAAGTTTAAGCCAAGAAGTTAGATGAGCAGATTTGAAATGGCAAAAGAAAAATCACTACCTCTAAAGGGAAGTTGAGAAACTGTACTATGAAAAGTTAATATTGATAGTCAGCAATTATTTTGATAAAATTTTAGAAATAAGTTTTTTTGGGGGAAATCATGGAAATTAAAACGGAACGTTTGCATTTGAGAGAATATACTAAAGATTGCTTGAGTTATTATCATAAACTTAAATCTGACCCGATAATATGGAAGTATTCAACATTTATTCCAATGAAGAGCATAAATAAGGTAGAAAGTCTGTTAACTGATTTAATATCATTACGTAATGAAGGTAAAGATGGCTTCTTATCTTTGTTTGAAATTAAAAATGATCAGTTTATTGGAGAGGCGGGAATAATATCAAGTAATAGAAATGCTAACAGATGTGAAATAGGTTATAATTTACTTCCTCAATTTTGGAATCAAGGCTTTGCAACGGAAATCACAATTGGTTTAGTATCTTACGCTATGGATACTTTGGGATATGAGCGCGTAGAGGCAATGGTGCTCGCAGAGAATAAAGCATCATGTAAGGTAATGGAGAAATCTGGTTTTAAATGTGAAGGTGTCTTAAGGCACTTTAATAAATGTGAAGACAGATATCGCGACGTGAATTATTACGGAATAATATCATCAGATATAAAATAAATACTTTATATTATGACTACTAACTATCAGTATTATGCTGGTAGTTTTTTTGTACTAATAATGTAATAAGTTAATTCACAAAACTGAAAATTTATGTAGAAAAGAGCAGGCCTATCCGGATCAGCCTTACACTTACAGTTAACAATATATCAGCTGAAGACGCCGTTAGCAATAAAAGAATTATGATTTAACTATTATTACACATTGGAAATTAAACATTGATAGTTGGAAGAGTTTGTTATAATATTATATGAAAATTGAATATCTGGAGGAGTGGCAAAATGAGACTTCGTTTAGTAAAATTAGATAATAAATATGAAATGCAACTAAATGATATGATGGAAGAATGGTATGCATCAGGTGAAAAAATAGTTCCTTATGCAATCATTAGATATGATTATCGAGATTTTGATAATTATATTAATTATTTAGATAGCAACGTTGAAAAAGAAGAATTTGTACCATATTCCACATTTTTTTGCCTGGATGAAGAAAGGAATTTGTTTGTTGGAGCCGTTAACATCAGGCATTATCTAAATGGTTCTCTGTTATTAAATGGTGGACATATCGGAGATGGTGTACGGCCTTCGGAAAGAAGAAAAGGAATTGCAACCAAGATGATTGGTCTTGCACTTGAGGAGTGCAAAAAGATTGGATTAGATAAAGTTTTAATGGTATGTGATAAAAAAAACATAGGTTCCGCCAAAAGTATTGTCAATAATGGCGGTGTCCTGGAGAATGAAATTTTGGTCGAGAGTATTGTGGAACAAAGATATTGGATAAGTATTGATTAAACCGTGCTCGAACATATGTTTGTTTTTGTAGATAAATGTGTTATACTACATAAAGACAAATTTTATCTATTTTTACTATGTTTTGTTAAGGAGTCATACAAATGCTAAATAATTGTGAAAAAAACGAATGCTTAACTTTTCTTGAGACCGGATTAAACGCCTTAGAGATGATTCACTGGTACGGAGAAACTGAATTTACATGCCCAATATGTGGATATGGTAAAGCTAATGCGAAGAGAATTAAAACACCAAATAATATCAGAAATAAGGTCACATGGATATATTGCGAAGAATGCGGTATGCTGTTCCACGGATAAAAGGAGTGATGAAATATGCTGGGAGACTGTAGATTTGATCCAGATATAAATCAGTGTCCACATTTTGATTCAAACAAAGGCAAATGTACAATAGAAAATGAATCATGTGGATTTTATGGAAAATCTAAGATTAAAACTGAACCAGAATATAAAAGACAACCACGGTGGTATGAAAAATATTATAAGTAAGGAATATAACGTTATTAGAGATATTTTAACCGATACGACCATATAATAATACAAAATGCCATTAAGGAATACCTATGAACATAAGCATTGGAATGAAAGCTCCTGATTTTACCGCAATGACAACATTCGGACCCATAAAATTATCCGACTACAAAGGACACTGGGTGATACTGTTCTCCCATCCAGGGGATTTCGCATTGCGTATGGTTGGAAAATATGTTTCGATATGAAAAAGATCTAAAAAATGTTCTGGAAATGGTGTCTTAAGCATATCATCCATTTTATGGTATGACAATACTTATTTTAATTTTTTCTAAACTTTGTTTAAATATAGCAGGTTTATAAGATCTACTTATTTTAGTATTGCTTAATGGATAGCAAAACAGCTCAAGATAGTTTATACAGCCTTTATACGTTTTAACGCTCAGGAGAAATATTCTGGGCTCGGTTTATACTTTTAACTTTTTTGTTTTGTATCTCTTGATCAGCGAAATCCTTTGCTACGGATCTTACTAATTCTCCTTTGTCTTTTTCAAGACTATTAATATTCTTATAAAAATCTCTCAATTCTTTAACTGAGTTAAGTTTTTGGAACGCCTAATTAATATCTTTCATTCCTTGAATAAGCAGTTTAGTCGACCGAAAACCCGCTGATTTAATATCTTCAACTATGAAGGCTTCCTCACCTAGTACCATAGAGTCTTTCATTATATTGTTCAAGTACTGGTAATCAGTATACATGCCATCAGAAGCTTTTACCAATGCATTCCTCACAAATTCCACCTGGTATGTAACTCTAGACTAAAAAGACAAAATGCTACTGTTCTGGGAGCAGGTTTAAACTTCTGTTCCCAGAAAATTTTCTATAATATATCTACTTGCTTGACAATAGTTAACATCAGCCCAATATTATGTATAAACAATAAAATACAAAATGTAAATTTTAAATATATTTTTCACTCTTAAGACATCCATAACCATAAAGTATAATAACTATTCCTTACATTTTTTAGTTCTGAATTGGAACATCTGCGAAATCTTTTTCTATGAGATAGCAGATAATATCTTGTGGTAGAAGAGTTCCAAACTCTTTTGAGAGTTGTTGTTTCAAGCATGACTGGATACGTTCTGGAAGATTCAAAATATAATAATCCATATATGGAAATGGAGATTTATCCAATTCACTCACATCCTTATTCATATTTCGTGCAAGCTCTTCTTTACGCTCCTCAAGTGCTACGCCTTTCTGCTCTATGGTTGCTTTTACTTGCATCAATGTATTAATTGGTAATTTTGTTCCATAATTATTTAGAATATTAATGAACTTATCAAATTCATTCTGTTGTTCGAGGAAGTACATTCTCTTAACCCAATCGGCTAGATTTCGTGGGGTAATGTCTAATCTATACATTATATAATTTTGGTTGCTCCCACTCCTGGCCTGATAAGCCTTTCTAAGTTGCCCCTTTAAAATATTAACACTGTTACTGCTTTTATAGAAATTGATTATTAATTGTTCCCAGTCACTAACTAATTTGGCGTGTTCTTTAACATTCAGAGTCGATGCAACAAACCCTTTAAGCTTAGAAACGGACTCATTCCCAAACCATTCTATTCTACTTAATAGTTCCTTGTAATCACCTATATCATCCACTTCTGGTTTCCTGATAGTGCTTTTTAGCCATTCCTTCACAGTTTCCTTGTCTTGATCATTTGCACTTAATTCACTCTCATTGTGTACAAATACTGTGCGTAGACATTTAGCCATCTCGATAATTTGTCCAAGTTGCTTGTCATATATTAATTCTCTATAGTTCTTGGTGAGACCTGAAAGTTTATTTATGATTCCGGCATCTATAAGGAACTTATACAAATTAACAATTGCAGTATAAAATTTTGCATCGTCTCCATAAGCAGTTATAGGTGTGTTAACATCATAATTGCATATAAGAAACAGATGATCTGCCACATTTTTCTGAACTGCTTTGTTCAACGCCTTAGCGGGGTCATCTGATTGTATAATATTACGCTCCATTACCTCTCACCCCCTTTATTAGTTTCCTTATAGGCTGAGAAACCGGTATATCCTAGACCAAGTTCCAAATCTACTATAATCTGCTTCTCGCTTGGCATTCTCCTAAGATTAAGATTTTTCATATAAAATCTAATTCCAGTATTATTTCCTAGTCTTTCAGGAACTCCGTCATACTTAATAAAGCCTTTATACCCACGAATAGATAGAACTGTTCCAGTATACAATTCCGGAACGCCCTTTGTAAAGCATACCAAATATGGAACTCGCATTCTTGGTGTTGAGTAGAACGATGTTTCACTCATCCTTGAAATCAACGAAATAGCACGCCTGTAATCTCGTTTAATTTGGAGTTCTGATAGTGCATAAATGAGCGAAACAATAGGTCTTGGGCTTGCACCAGAGCAAGACTCATACAACTCACAAACTCTATTTATTTCTATCCACTCACTAGATGTCAGATATGTGCGCTGCTTCTCTTTACCAGCAGATAAAGGACGCTTGTTATAATACATCCATTCTACACGCAATAGTATATACAATGCATATGGACTGTTGCAAATACTTAATTCATACTCTTCCTTCTTCATAAATTGAATGATTCTCCTACATACATCCAATTGTTTATCATTCAGTACATATTCATCCTCCTCACTTTTTTGTTTCTTTGCTATGTCGATTCCACCAAGTTTCGCAGCCTGTAATTCTTGTTGACACACAAAACAAATAGCCGACGCACTGTTTCTATCAAGCATTTCTTGAAATAACTCCATGAAAGGATTTTCTCTTTCACCCTTTTCCACTTCCGATATAGTTATACTTCGCTCACATGAATATTTTTTAATTCTTGCAAAATGTTTTGTCAATTCATCATTTCCATTCATACCACGGCTGACAATAGGAAGCGTCATAGCCTCATCAGCAATCATACTTACCTCGCTTAAAAGTTGAAGCCTCCTTTTGGGATCACTCTTGTCGTATTCTCTCTCAAATGCTTCAAACAATGCATTATATGCATAGCCATTCAAAGGATCACTTATTGTAGCCTTAACCAACATATCATACTGATGCGAATACGTCAGGGGTCGTACATCCGAATAATTCATATCTGGCTTTCCACAACAAAGTTCATTATATTCATTCCATTTTTCTTCCAGAGCCCGACTGCAAAGACATGCCTCTACTGAAAGCGAATTAATCTGATTAACTAAGTAGTATTTATTCTCACTAATACTATCACTTTCTAGAATATTCTTAATCTTTTCTATATTCTCTAATGCTAAATCTGACGCACTCTTCAGTTTTTTTATCCTTTGTTCATAATTTTCTTTTGTATATTTTTCCGGACATACCTCCCATTTCTTAACATTTTCAGTGAAAACACCTTTACCTAAGTGCAATACATCCCAAAGCTTACCATAATACTCTCTAATAAAGGTGATTTCAATATTTGATAATCCACCATCCATGTCTGGGACATGATACTGAGTACGTAAATCACTCAATTTATTAATCAACTTTTCTATGAGATTCATGAACTCTTTATGTTCTGCTTCTTTTTTTCCCCCAGTTTGAAAGTCAACATAGTCAGTGTTTGGCCCCATTATCCGAAGTATTTTTTCCAATTCAGTTTTCAATTCCAAATCAATATCACCTTGTCTACGATATGTTTCTGCATAATAATCTAAAGCTAAGCAAATTATTTCTATCTGTTGAATAGATTCTACTGCATTCCTCTTTAGAAAAAGCTGGGCTTCTAAAACGTTTCTATATCGAAATACAAAATGACCTTCTTCTACCTCACAATAGTGAATATACGGAATTTGACAGGTAAGGACTCGGAATAATTCATAATTATTGTAATTACTATTTTTTTTAAATAATTTATCGTCATCGTCGCATAACATACGCAATGCCAATGAGTATGGTGTATTCAATTTAAAACGACTAAATACAGCTATACATGTATTGAATTTTTCAAGATTATATTCCTCCAAAATATCTTCTTGCTCTATAATTTTTCTTTCATCATCATCCACAGTAATTCCGGCTTTTAAAAGTGCGTCAAGAATTGGATTAACAGAATACTCTTCTTCCTTAAAACTAATATCTTCTAATTGCTTATTCACATAACGGTTTACTAATTGCTGTTCTCTTGTAAGATTTGTTTCCAGCCTCGGTCTAAGAGTCTCCATTAATTGAAAAAAATAGTCAAAAACATCGTTATTATCACTCAAATTATTCCATATACTTTTTAATATATCGGAAGATGCTACAGAATAATCCTTTGCCTTCTGTTTAAGCTGAATTATTTCTTTCTCATTCATTTTTCTACTAGCTGTAACAAAATAACAGTTGTTGTCATAGTAAATATCTCCATTTGACGTATTACTCTTAACAAAATATTGTTTATCGAGTGAATAGGGATTATAATAATACCACTCACCTTTATTATTTCCTTGATATCTTTCTCCATCAAGACTATATTCATATTCAATTCCTCCAGATTTGCTGTATGCTGTACATACTAGTACTAATCGTCTACCACGGTTTTCTAGACAACGAATAAGATTATGTGCATTTTTGACTACCTTTTTATAAGAAGAACTATCCCAGATTACCAAGAAGCGAGTGTCTTTGATGCCAATACTTTCAACCTCTTGCATTAACTCATCCAATTGCTCTAGTTCTGGACTCTGGTCACTGAATGATAAATTATCATTCTTGATATATATTACTGGATTTAATTTTTCTTGATATATACGATAAGCTAGTGCTCCCATCTCTATGCTTTTAGAACTACCCGGATCTCCCTGTAAAATAATGGGTATATTTGACTCCTTTTTCATACCATCACCAGCAAGTAATTTTTTAGTCAAATCCACAAGTCTTTCTTCATAATCACGTTTAAGATAAAAGCAAGATTGAGGCAAATAACCATACCACTGCGGAGCCTCTGGCGAGTTATTTAAAAAATTATAAAACCATTTGGCCTGTTCAATTTTACCAAGAGGACGAATATCATAAATCAACTCATCTGTCAACAATTCTGCAATATTACTGTTGCTTAAAAGAATACTCCTCGAAATTGTATATGGTGAACGCCCCTTGTAAAAAACATTCTTAGTATTGTATTCTAACTCTTTATACTCAGAATCTATCTCCTCTCTTGTTTCAATCACTTCTATTAATTTTTTTTCTGTGTAATTGCCCCCCCGCTTTTTTATCTCATTTTCTATAAGCTTGAAATTATCATTATCTATAGTTCCATATAAATCTATACTTGCCCCCTTCATCCTTCTCCATGATAAAATAAACTGGTAAACTGGAAACTCAGCAGCCACTGTAGGATCATATCCTATAATTACCAACTTAGATCGGATATCCATACGAATCATTATATGATCAAGTATTTTCTTAGCGTCTTCTTGAATTAGCGTCTGCTTCATAAATTCATCATCGTATTCATTTAGATTTTCATTTGTCTCTTCCACATTTCCGTATAATTGAATGATTGGAAGTTCACTTCTACTAAAAATAGTTATGGGTAATTCTTCTACTTTAGAATATTTATGAGGTTTTCGTTTCTCTGCAAACTCCGATCCAAATTCTGCATTTGTGCAACTTGTAATTACACAACTCCACGGTAAAGCACATAGCTTAGGTGTCAATTCAGACTTTCCATTCTGTCCAACAAAAAGAACAACATTATCTTTTTTGAATGCCATTTGCAAATCTGACAACATTTCGTCAGCAGTTCTAATATTCTCCATACTATTACCACCCTTCTAGCAATATATAAGCATTAATTTTAATTGGTTCTCTACAGCATATACTAACATGTATCATACACTATATCAAATCATTTTTAGTTATATTGACACTTAAAATGCAAAAAATAGCGTGTTACTAAAGAAAAATATTTCTGTAGTAACACGCGAATGAATTACCTATTTACTTTTAGCATTTTCTTCATCTACTTCTTCCATACCAGCTTAATATAGTCGTTATATGTAACAACCGTCTCAATGTAAGAGAACGCCACTGCTCTCTTATCATCTTTGCTTAGCTCCGAAAATATGATCTTTGGGGGAGTTACTGACTCCTGGATTACCTTAGCCTTTTGATCCATTAACTTATTCTTTTTTTCAGTAAGCTCCTTCAGTTCTTTATTGACGTATTCCATCGTCAATGAACTGACCGTTTTTGTTTTAAGCACTTGGATAAGATTGGCTATGGCTTCATCAATCTGGATAAGCTCAAGTTCAATTTCATTTGTGCCATGAACTGCTTCGATCGGCGTAGGCTTACACCTATCAAAAAGAGCCACCATTTCTTTTTCTACAGATTGTTCAATATCATCAATCCTCATTTCAAGAGCCAGATCACAATCCAGATAATCTTTTCCCCTACACCGCATGTGGCGGATTGTCTCACCGTCTGACTTTCGTTTATATCTTCTAACCATTACTGCACGCCCGCAATTACCGCATCTTAATAATCCAGTCAACCAACTGGTACGTGGTCCACCATTAGAGACCACTTGCTGGTTTGTATCAAGCTTCTGCTGGCATTTTAACCACAATTCTGAATCTATAAAACCAGGCCAGTTACCAATTGCAAATGTAGTCTCCTGTGGTTTTAAAGTATCTCTATTGGTAGCTCGCTGTTTACCAATCAACATGCCACCCTGTTTACCGTCAAATTCCTCTAGTGGATTCAAAATGCTTACACCCAGCATTTTAAAATAAGTATAAACAGCATGGTCACATTTTACACTAACCGGATTTCTGAGTATGCGAGCAATGGCGGTAGATGACCAGTTCTTGCTACTTGGACCATAACACTTCTTATGTGTTAGTATGCGCCGTATATCACCAAGACTTGTTGTCGGATAGGAATACATTTTCATAATTTCTTCCAGAACATTTATCGTTTCGCCAAGCTTCAAAGAAGATACATTTTTATTTTCCTGCACAATTATGGCGTTGCTATACCCATACGGGGCCGGACCGCCAGGCCAACGGCCTAACTCAATTCTGTCATAGTAATTATCATATACTCTTTTTGATATCTGTTCTCTCTCCAACTGCGCAAACACGGCCATAATAAAAATCATTGCTTTTCCGATCGGGGTTGAAGTGTCAAAATTCTCCGTAACAGAAACAAATTCCACCCCAAACTTATTCATATATTCCCAGATATTAGCAAAATCGAGAAGAGACCTGGTAAATCGATCCAGCTTATAAACCAATACTCTGCTTATAACTCCCTTTTTTATATCGCCTAAAAGTCTGTTGAATTCTGGCCTGTGAATAACATCCTTTCCTGATATTCCTCTATCAATATATATTCCTGGTTCACCAACTGCAACGCTCCTGGCAAAATTTAGTTGCGTTTCAATGGATAAACTGTCCTTTTTTTCAATTGATTGCCTCGCATAAATAGCATCCATATCTTTTTCAATTAATTCCCTTTCTTTTTAAAATCAATGTTCTTCCCGTTGTCAGAAATGGTACTGTTTTTATTACTTCCTTTCTCTTTATTATAGAAAATCAATTGAAGTTCTGTATATGCATCTTGCAGTCTTTTTTCTCTTTCAAGGGCATCTTTATAGTCGGGGTACACATTTACTACTCTCATAAAATACACTTTCACTCCGTTAAGTACCTTATTTTGTATCAATATATGATTTGTATTTCTGATTCTTGTGTCAAGACAAGTTGTATCTGAGCATTTCTGCAATTTTGTTAAAAAAACCAACGATATGAGGGTCATGACAATAAGATCTCAGTTTCTCAATTCCCTGTTGATAAACAGTTTGCACCCCATACCGGGGTTTCTTCCGCAAAAAGTATAGTGAACCACGGATCTAATGTAAGGAAACACAAAACCATTTAGAACAGCATATAATAAAAGATATCGTGGTATCATAATTAATAAAGACATGTTCTATATTCGTAACCATAGAAAAGCTCCTGATGGGGAAAGTAGTCACATTATGGGGAAAAAGGTATGACGATATATCTGAATTGCTATTGCATTTCAAAAATCTGTGTGATATATTCAAGTTATATTATTAGAGGACGAAGAAGTCAGAACGCATAAGTTTTGACTTCTTTTATTTTACAGAAAAAACTTTAGAACTCTTTGTAAAATAAAGCCCCTGGTATCGATGATTTCATATTTTTTTAATTGAATAGTTAAAATTTCGACTGATTAACAATGGAGTTTAAGCCTTTATAACTTAGACTCTTTTTTTATTTAATTTTAAAGGAGGAATTTATGAAAAAATATAACCAATCAACAATTTTAAAACAAAAAGCCTTGACCTTAACAATACTTTTTGGATTAGCCTTAATCATTATTTTTTTTGGTATGTTCTTTTGTGCTTTTAGTTTTTTTAATAACATTAGTTTTAAAGTTTTAAATTCACAGATTCCCGGAGTGATATTTGGTTTATTGGTAATGTATCTGGGTATCCGGTATTATTTATCGGTAGGCAGGCTTAAAGAAGAAGTTTATAAAAGTACATCGGAGTTTTCATGGAATAATTTTAATAAGAAAAAAAGAAATAAGAGCATTAGGTAGTTAAAAAAATCTGTATAAATAAAAAGGAGGTAATTATAATGAAAAAAACAGGAACAATCATTGGTTTACTGGTAGTATTAGGGATAGTGGCAATTGCATTGGCTTTGGCTTTTTCCTCTCCAGGTAGTGCAGATCCAACAGGTGCTTCCTATGTAATACCTACCGGAAACGAGACGATTGCAGATGTAGCTGCAACAGCCAACAAAGCTTATTATGGTGCTAATTTTACCTGGATTATGATAACCGGCTTTATGGTATTCTTTTTCCAGTGCGGGTTTGCTATGGTTGAAACAGGATTCTGTCGTGGAAAAAATGCAGCTCATACCATGACGATGAACTTTATGGTATTCTTAGTTGGCGCTGTGGGATATTTTCTTGTAGGTTTTGCACTTCAGTTTGGCGGCTCAGGCGGTGCGGCAGGACTTGGATCAGGCGGGAGCGCACTTAATGCTATGCTGTCAATACCCGGATTGGGCGGTATTTTGGGTTATAAGGGGTTTTTATTATCTGGTGACGGTGTGTACGATCCTGGTATCTATGCATTATTTTTCTTTCAGATGGTGTTTATGGATACGACCGTTACAATTCCAACAGGCGCGATTGCAGAACGAGTAAAATACTCTGCAGTGGTTATCGCTTCATTTTTTATTTCCATGTTTCTCTACCCTCTGTTCGGGAACTGGGTATGGGGCGGTGGCTGGTTGTCAACCCTCGGTAAAAATTTTGGTTTGGGTCACGGCGTAGTAGATTTTGCCGGTTCCGCAGTTGTTCACTCCATGGGTGGTATGCTGGCGCTGGCAGGTGCAATTGTTATTGGTCCAAGAATTGGTAAATTCAAAAAGGACGGGACTGCAAGAGCATTTCCGGGGCACGATATCCCTATGGCCATTATTGGAACAATTATCTTATTCTTCTGCTGGTTTTCTTTTAATGCCGGCTCCACACTGAACTCCTCAGATTTCAGACTTGCTGTGGTTGCTACTAATACCATGATAGCCGGTGCAATCGGTGGTCTGGCCGCTATGTTTTATATGTGGATCAAATATGGAAAACCGGATCCTTCCATGACTGCAAACGGTGCACTGGCAGGTTTGGTTGCTATAACAGCACCTTGTGCGTTTGTTAATGCTGCTTCTTCTTTCGTTATTGGATTAATAGCAGGTATATTGGTTTGTCTGGCAGTATCCTTTGTGGAGAATAAATTAAAACTGGATGATCCGGTAGGTGCCGTTTCTGTACACTGTGTAAATGGTCTTTGGGGAATACTTTCTTTAGGTTTATTTGCCGATGGCTCCTACGGCGATGGAGTCAATGGTGTCGCAGGTGGAGTTACAGGTTTATTCTATGGTGATGCTTCCCAGTTAGCGGCCCAGTTTATTGCAGTAATTGTTCTTTTTGTATGGGGATTTGGTGTATCTTATGTATTCTTTAGAGTACTGGATAAAGTCTGGGGCTTAAGGGTATCACCAGAAGCAGAACTTGCCGGGCTTGATATTCCAGAAATGGGCGTAGCTGCATATCCTGACCTTCAGTTAGTAAAATCAGAACTGGATTTTGACTCTGCGGATAACGCAGAAATTAAGCAGTTAGCCAGATTTAAAAAGGGGTAGGCTTCTTTCGAGCTTGTAAATGATGAGTATTGGTACCCTTTTCACGGTTATGAAACATTACGGCACTGTGCCAAAAGGAGGTAATTGTATGAAAAAATTGGAGATTATTATTAAACCTGAAAGGTTGGAGGATATAAAAAAAATTCTCAATGATAATAAGGCAAACGGTCTAATGATCTCAAATATTATGGGATATGGTAACCAGAAAGGTTACAAAACAATATACAGAGGAACGGAAACAACGGTTAATCTGCTTCCCAAATTAAAAGTGGAAACTGTGGTCCCTGGAGAAGTTGCAGAAGTAATTATCAATGAAGTAGTAACACAACTAAATACCGGTAATTACGGTGACGGTAAGATTTTTATCTATGATGTGGACGATGTCATAAGAATCCGCACCGGTGAACGTGGTAAAGAGGCATTATGAAATAACGACTGCAAAAGAAGTACAGGAAATTACCCGGTAAGAGCATTTTCCTATACTTCTTTTTCATTAATAAAATTTTACTCTTCTCAATTTTCTTTTTATATGCAATGTATTTACACCTGTATGCACTACCGAATTTATTGCTTTTGCGCAGGCGAATGATCAATTTGAAGCTTTAAATGCTAAATTAATCGGTCTGAGCATTGACAGCAACCCATCTCATCTCGCATGGGTAAACCAGATCTATTTGCTGACAGGAATTCAGATCCCATTCCCAATTATAGCAGACCGAATGGCCGATGTGGCAAATCTGTATGGAATGATCGCACCTGATGCTGCCAAACAGGAAACAGTCCGTAACGTCATTTTTATTGACCCCGATCAGATCATTCGGGCGATACTTATCTATCCGCTTACAAATGGGAGAAATATCTGTGAAATCATACGGCTTTTAACAGCCCTTGAAACAACTGACCGGTGCAGCGTAGTAACTCCGGCAAACTGGGAACCCGGCAGTCCTGCCATGGTTCCTCCGCCTCGTACCTACAACCAGCTTCTGGAACGAATCAATGATCCTGGGTCGGAAAACCTGAATTGTATGGACTGGTTCTGGTGTTATAAAGATAAGCCCTGCTGATCTTTATAACACAAAAACCTCCAGGTTTCATCCTGAAGGTTTCCAGTTTCCAATATGACCTATCCGAGAATCGAACTCGGGTTTCCGCCGTGAGAGGGCGGCGTCTTGACCGCTTGACCAATAGGCCAGTACGAATATGATTCATACAAAATCGAGGCGACAAGATTCGAACTTGCGACCTCTGCGTCCCGAACGCAGCGCTCTACCAAACTGAGCCACGCCTCGATTACGTTACGTAGTATAATATAAAT
>JAEWPQ010000012.1 GCA_023460575.1 Bacillota bacterium | reverse complement strand
GGATCCTGAAAAACCCTGCCGATATACTGGGCTCTCTTATATTCCGGATATCTGGAAATATTAATTCCGTCAATCTCAATCTTACCGGAATCAATGGGGTATACTCCGGCAACCATATTTAACATTGTGGATTTCCCGGCTCCGTTTCCGCCGATAACTGTAACAAAGTCTCCTTCATTCAGATGAAGGTTAATACCATTCAGCGCTTTTTTCTCGTTGATTGTATTCTTATTAAAGGTTTTTCTTACATTCTTAATATCAAGCATGATTATTCTCCTCCTTCTGTGTAAGATTTCTTCAGACGAAGCTTTCTCACCACAACAGGCACGCAAAGGGCCACTGCAACAATCACTGCTGACAACAGTTTCATATCATTGGCATTCATGCCCATTCTTAATACAACTGCACGGATCACGAAATAAATCACAGAACCTACAACTGCAGAAGTCAGTTTGCTTCCAAAGGAACGAAGTCTGCCCATCAGCACCTCTCCGATTACAATGGCTGCAAGGCCGATGACAATCGCTCCGGTTCCCATACCGATATCCGCATATTTCTGGCTCTGGCAGACAAGACCGCCTGATATTCCCACAAGTCCGTTGCTGATAACCAGCGCAAGAAGCTTCGTCCAGTTGGTATTAACTCCCTGGGCCCGGATCATTGATTCATTATTGCCGGTGGCACGCATGGCGCTGCCGATTTCAGTTCCAAAAAACCAGTAAAGAAGCGCAATCATGATCACTGCAATGCCAATGCCAATCACAAGAGAAGCAACAGGTTTATTCAGCCCGGTAAGATCAATGAATCTTGACATAATTGTATCGGTCTTTAAAAGGGGAACGTTGCTCTTCCCCCCCATGATTCTCAGATTAATGGACCATAATCCAATCTGGGTCAATATTCCCGCCAGAATCGCCGGAATTTCAAAGATTGTATGTAACAATCCCGTTATTGCTCCAGCAGCCATTCCTGCAATTGCCGCCACTGCCAGGGCAATCCACGGATCCACATGAAAATTAAGTATCATAACGGCGCAGACACAGCCGCCCAAAGCAAAGCTTCCGTCTACGGTCAAATCCGCAATATCCAACAACTTATAGGTAATGTAGACACCTAATACCATAATCCCCCATAAAACTCCCTGAACTACCGCGTCCTGAAGGGATACCAGTAAACCGCTCATCAATCATTCCTCCGCATACTTTCTTTTCACAGGCATAAATGCCTTACATAAAAAATGCCTGATTCATCTTTTATGTAAAGCATCTATGGATTACAGGCGGTCGTTTTCCAGACCGCCTGTTCGTTCCAACTATTATTTTCTTTATGTGTTTATTTCAGACCGGATAAATCAATACCCAGTGTCTTTGCAGTTTCTTCATTTACAGACAGTTTGCACTTTTCAAGGGGAAGATATTCAATCGGCATTTTAGAAACGTCTCCGCCTTCAGTTAAGATCTTCACTGCCTGCTTGCCGGTTAAATAACCTAGCTCATAATAATCGATACCATAAGTTGCAAGACCGCCTGCTTTTACCATTCCTTCTTCTCCGCAGATTACAGGAATTTTATTTTCGTTGGCAACCATCGCTACCGTAGTCATACCTGCTGCAATGGTATTATCTGTCGGTGCATAGATTGCATTCACTTTTCCCACCATGGAGGTAACAACTGTCTGGATCTCATTGGAGCTGGAAACCGTGTAATCCACGGCTGTCATTCCTTCCGCCTCAATTGCTTCTTTTGCCATCTTTGCCTGAATTTCAGAGTTGGATTCAGCAGTACAGTAAAGAACACCTACTGTTTTTGCATCCGGGAGAATCTTCTTTAATAAGGAGATCTGTTCTTTTACAGGCGTCAGATCTGAGGTACCGGTAATATTGCCTCCTGGTACTTCATTGCTTTCAACCAGATCGGAAGCTGCCGGATCAGTAACAGCCGTTACAAGTACTGGTATCTCGCTGGTTGCGCCTGCAACAGCCTGAGCTGCCGGAGTTGCTATGGCAAGAATCAAATCATTCCCGTCATTTACCAGCTTGCTGGCAATCGTCTGACAGGTTGGCTGGTCACCGGAAGCGTTCTGCTGATCAACTGTATAGTTTAAGCCAGCATCATCCAGTGCCTGAATAAATCCTTTATTAGAAGCATCCAAAGCCGTGTGCTGAACCAGCTGAAGAACTCCTATTTTATACTGTTTTCCATCTGCTGTTTTTGCAGCAGTCGTCGCTGCTTCGCCTGCTTTTTCAGAACTTTCTGCTGCTGTGGTATCCGCAGCTGTCTCCGTCTTTTCAGGCGCCTTGCCGGAGCATGCAGCAAGGGACAACATCATGACACTAACAAGTGCCAGGGATAATGCTTTCGCTTTCTTTTTCATAATTTTTCTCCTCTTCCTTCTAAAACTTGTCCTGTTCAGAACTTAATTTGTATCATACTACAAAAAATAACCTCCGTCAATTTTATTACTTTAAATTTATGTGTTTTTAAAGTGTTAAAGTGCATTTTCATCATTTTTAACTAATTTCGCATTATA
This sequence comes from Bacillota bacterium, assembly GCA_023460575.1. GTDB lineage: Bacteria > Bacillota > Clostridia > Lachnospirales > Lachnospiraceae > Lacrimispora. The sequence continues at coordinate 3,603 of JAEWPQ010000012.1, read as the reverse complement.
AAATCAGTCTATTTTATGCAAAAAACCGAAGAACATCAGTCCTTCGGTTTTTTTCTATTCTTTAACTGGCAAGAAATCCCTTGCCTATAATTTCGCTTGAATTGGAAATGAGAACAAATGCAGACGGTTCCACACTGCGTATATAATTCCGAAGCTTAAGTGCCTGAGATCGCTTCATGGTTGTCAGAATCACCGTCTTTTTATGGTGGCTGAAAGCACCCTGTGCTTCATATACCGTAGCGCTGCGATTCAGTCCATGAATAATATAATCGCAGATGGGAGCTGGATCATCGCAAATGATGCTGAAGCATTTACAAAGATTCATGTTCTCAATGACATCGTCAATTACCAGTGACTTTGCCATTAATCCCAGAGAAGAAAACAGTCCCGTTTCTGGTCCGAAAACAAAATAAGCCATAATCACTCCGGTTACATCCACTAACAGAAGAACCGTTCCGATATTAAAGCTGGTATACCGTTTTAATATCATCGCAATAATATCCGTGCCTCCGCTGGATGCTCCGATATTAAACAGAATCGCAGTTCCAACACTTGGCAGAAGTATGGCAAAAATCAGTTCCAGTAACGGCTCTTTTGTCAGCGGTCCGGAAATTGGACATACCTTTTCCAGAATATATAAGAAAACCGACATCAGGACACTGGCATAGACGGTCTTAACACCAAAACCTCGTCCTAAAAACAGAAATCCAAGCACAAGCAGCACAGTGTTCACTATAGTAGTAAACTGACTTGCTGACCAATGGGTTAATGCGCCGATCACAGTCGCAAACCCTGTCACACCTCCGAAAGCAAAATTATTGGGAAATTTAAAGAAGTAAATCCCCACCACCATAATCCAGATACTGAACGTTATCAGTCCATACTCCGTAAGCGTTCTCAGTGTTTTATTTTCTATCTGCTTCATGACTGTTAATATGTCCCCCTCCGGCTCATCAGTCCGGTTCCGTATTCAGTAAACGGAGTATTTCCATCCGTTCCCACTAGAATATAACTCAAAGGGAGCATAATTACAAACATGATTCTATCTGATAGTACCACAGTCTTTCTATTGTGGCACCGGTATAAATCCCATGCTGGTGAGAAAGCGCTTAAATCCGGCTCTTCCTTCCTCATCGTATTTGAACACACCGGCATCCTCAAGCACCCGTTCAAACACAAGGCCAACCTCTTTTTTTAATATGTCATCTATATTATCTTTCGTAAAGGATTGGTATCCTGTGCGGAAGGAATCAACCCAGTCTCCATGCTTTTCAATAGTTTCGTTGCTTCTTAAGTCTCTGCCTTCAATCAGGTATTCCGATATGAGATTTAACTCAGTCTTCAGTCTGGAGGGAAGAACAGCAAGTCCCATCACTTCAATTAAGCCAATATTTTCTTTCTTTATATGGTGCAGCTCCTCATGGGGATGATAGACTCCGTAAGGAAATTCATTCGTCGTAATATTATTTCTCAGTACAAGATCCAGTTCATATTCATCGCCCCGTTTTCTTGCAATGGGGGTAATGGTATTATGAGGCTGTCCGTCAGTACTTGCAAAAACAAAGACTGATTCATCGGTATAAGCTCTCCAGGATTCCAGTACTTTTGTACCAAGTTCTATTAAATCCTCCGGGTTTTTGCTTCTTGTACGCAGAACAGACATGGGCCATTTCACGATACCTGCTGTCACATGTTCAAATCCCTTTATACAAAACTGCTCTTCCTCTTTCGCTTTCGCCATTGCAAAATCATAATTTCCTCCCTGAAAATGGTCATGGGATAAGATTGATCCACCTACAATGGGAAGATCTGCATTAGAACCCAGAAAATAATGAGGAAACTGCTTTACAAAATCAAATAATTTTACAAAGGTGTCCCTTTCGATCTTCATGGGGGTATGATTTCCGTTGAAAACAATACAGTGTTCATTATAATAAACATAGGGAGAGTATTGAAATCCCCACTGGCTGTTATTGATCTTTAAGCGTATGATTCTGTGATTATTTCTCGCTGGATGATCCGTTCTTCCTGAATACCCCTCGTTCTCCATGCAAAGCTGACATTTGGGATAACCGCTTTGTTTTGCAAGCTTTGCTGCTGCAATGGCTTTTGGATCTTTTTCCGGCTTTGATAAATTAATGGTGATATCCAGATCTCCGTATTTGGAAGCAGTGACCCATCTCATATCTTTTTTTATCCGATACCGTCTGATATAATCAGAATCCTGACTCAGATTATAATAATATTCAGTGGCTGCCTGAGGCGACTGATGATTGTATAATCCCCAGAATCTGGTTTCCACTTCGCTTGGTCTTGGCATCAGACAGTTCATCAGCTTCGTATCAAGTAAGTCCCTGTATGTAATGCTGTTTTCAGGAATGATACCCGTTTCAAAAGCGTAATCCAGCAATTCGCCCAGCACCTCTTCCAAATCTATATCACCCGGCTCACCCTGCGGCTCTTCATACTCGTCCAGCCACAATACGTCGAGGATCTGATTTACTGCATAATAACGGTCTTCTTCACTGATCAGCCCTGTTTCCAGCCCATAAGTTACCAGTTTCTTAATTGCCTTATCAATCATTCTGCTATTCCTCCTGGATATCATTCCATCTTTTGTCTCTCCCATTATACCTTTGACAAAGCCTTAACACAATATAATATATTTCTCATTTAATACAATTTTTTTATAACATCCTTGATTCTGCTGATAATCATGGATCCAAGTATTCCAATGACCAGACCTGCTGCTGTACCGGCTATTAACAGCATTGGAAGATAAAAAAACACCCCCGCCTGTTTCACAACAAAGGCTGCCACAGTAATCTGTCCGATATTATGTCCGATTCCTCCCAGAATACTGATTCCTGAAGTTCCAAACCAGTTCTTTTTTTTGCAAAGAACCATAATGATAATGCTCAGTCCCCAGCCAGCCAGACTGTACAGCATGGCAAAAAGGTTCCCGAACGTAAATCCTGTCAGTACAATTCTAAGAAGAGAGACAACTATGGTTCCGGAGGTTCCCACGGTGTAAAGCCCCACAACGGTTACCAGATTTGCCAACCCCAGTTTTACACCCGGTATACCAAGGGAGATGGGAATGAGACTTTCCACAAAGCTGAGAACAAAGGCAAGTGCAATCAGCATTCCATATAGTGCGGCCATGTGTGCCGATTTCTTTTTATTCATTTCAAAGCTCCTTCTTTTTAACCTGCAGATTTCATCTTATCACACTTACGTACCGGTGTAAAAAGAAAAATCCCGGAAAAGGGCAATTCCTGCCGGTTTCCGGGAATCTTTGAATCTACTGCTGCTTTGATGCCTGGCTTAAACAGTCTTTTACTCCGTTTACAAATCCCATTAAGTTAATGCTGACAGAGGATACGGAATCTGTGTAGCCTTTTTCGTTCACAAGACCTTCCAGTGACTGGTGTTCCAATACATAACCGACCACTGCTTCTGCCTGTTCATGCCATTTAAGACCTTTTTCTGTCATGACATACTTTCCATCCATGGAAAGCTGGCTCTTTTTGGTTCCGTCTTCCTTTATGCAGTCCCAGGTAACAGCTGTAATGGCATTATCCTTAACTGTCATGCTCACCT
>JAEWPQ010000011.1 GCA_023460575.1 Bacillota bacterium | reverse complement strand
GTGTTCAGGCTAAAGCGGGAATATGTGGGTAAATATAATTAGGAAAAGGAAGTGGGATAATGGAAACAATACAAGAGATCATAAAAAAGTTTTAAGCTATTCATTTGAAGATAACTGGAAAAATAATTAGAATATGTGGGGTATAAAGAATGATTCAAGGGATTGCTATATTCGGGCTGAATGGAGGCGGAAAGTCGACTCTAACTCATGCGTTAGCAAAACAAATTAGTTATTTTGAGATGGATGTGGAAGATTATTATTTTCCTGAGCAAAGAGAATCAAGAAAATGGGCTTTAGAAAATAACAGTGTAATTGATACAGATCATTTAGACGAACTACCTTTTTCTAATCCCAGAACAAAAAGTGAAGTACAAACTGCAATTATGGAGAATATAAAGACTCACCCTAGGTTTATTATTTCTGGCGTTACAATGAATTGGAGTGATGAAATTCTTTCTCGTATTGATATTGCTTTTTGGGTTCAAACGCCACTTGAAGAAAGATTGAAGAGAATTCAAGCGAGGGAAGAAAAAAGGTTCGGAACAAGAGTTCTTGATGGTGGCGATATGTTTGAACAACAAATGGAATTCCGAAAAGTAGTAAAAAATCGCGATTCAATAGCAGTTGAAGAATGTGCAATGAAACTTGGTTGTCCTGTTATTGTAATTGATGGAACATTATCTGTGATACACAATCTAGAGAAAATTATAGATAATCTTAATCATTTATTGTAATGGTCACCAGGTGATTTACTTGCATTTGCTGGTTCAATACTTTCATTTCTAGGAACAGTTGTATTAGGCTGTATAACAGTCAAGTTAAGTAAAGACAATAATGATATAAATAGAAGATTGGTAGACGTTGAAAGCAAATAATTATATAAGGAGATTATAATGAAAAGATTAATTACAGAGTCTCTGCGAAATCAGTTTGACTCCACTTTACATATGGCGCGTGTTCTTGTGAAAGTTTGCCCAGAGAAAGTCTGGGCTACATCCTATAATGAGGTTCCCTTTTGGCAGCAGGTCTTTCACTATGTTTATTTTATTGATTTCTGGATGCGTGAACGATATGATGACAGTGAGTGGCGTACGATAATTTTTGATGATGCCTATACCACTGATCTGTATGCAGACAGCTATGATGGTTTATTTATTCAACAAGACAAAATGTTAGAGTATCTTGATGAAATTCAAGCAAAAACTACTCGTATCTTTGATAATCTGGATGATGAAAAATTAAATGTTTCAGTTTTAAACGAGGATCCCAAGCATACGTATACGGATGTGATTCTCGGACAAATAAGGCATATCATGTATAATATTGGTTATCTCAACGGTATCTTACGAGAGCTGGGGTTGCCAGAATCAGATTGGTATGCTTATAATGAGCCGGAAGGTTCTTAATCATATTATCGGGTTTGATACAGTAGAAGAAGTTGAAAAGGCCTTTTTTGGAAATCCTCTCAAAAATAGTTAATAAAGCATAGAGAGTCTTATTCCAATTTGATGAGTACATTGTGGGGGGAAATATGCGCTTAACGATATTACATACAAATGACATACATAGTAATTTTGAGAATTTTTCTAAGATAGTAAACCAAATGACCGAAAGGAAGGATAGCAATACTCTAGTACTTGATGCCGGAGATTTTGCTGATTTTAAAAGAATTGAATTGCTTGGGACTGACGGATTGGCAGCGATGGAATTGCTTGATTGTACTGGATACGATGCTTTGGCGGTTGGAAATAATGAAATATTTCAAGGGTTGGATGTGTTGAAATATATGGCTGCTAATGCGAAGATTCCGTTGCTGAGCAGTAACCTGCGCTACGCTGATCATTCAGAAATAAAAGAAGTAAAACGAAGTATTATAATAAATAAAAATGGGTTAAGAATACTAATCATTGGGGCATCACCGGATATTGGACCTTTTAATGAATTGCTTGGCTTTACTCTTATAGATTACCTGACAGCGGTTCAATACGAGATTGATGAATATCGTGAGCAGTATGATATGTGCATACTGCTTTCACATCTTGGTATGGATAAGGATAAGGAAATAGCAGTAAAAATAAGTGGTATTGATATTATAATTGGTGGTCATTTTCATATATTAATGAACCAACCGGAAATAGTAAATGGAACCATTATTCATACTTCAGGAGCACAAGGAGAGCATATTGGAAAGCTTGTAGTTGAAGTAAATAATAATCAGGTGCAACTGATAGAAGGAATTAATATCGACGTTCTAAACTCAGAAGGATCTACTATAGTTCAAGAGATAGTCAAACAGAATAAAATAAAGGCTATTGACAGACTCAGCAAACCTTTCTGCAGAATAAATAAAAATTTATGGCATGATGTTGTGGAAGAGAACCCTATGACGAATCTCCTTGCAGATGCCTTACAGGACTTCCTTGGGTGTGATCTTGCAATTATAAATAGTGGCGTGATAAACGGTGGAATTAAAAAGGGTGATGTTTCAAGGAAAAAGATCATAGAGCTTTGCCCATCTCCTTTAAATCCCACCAGCTTTCAGATACAGGGAAAAGACTTGTGGGAAGCCTTGCAAAACTCCCTGGATACGGATTATTGCTATGCGGATGGAAAAGGTGCGGGATTTCGGGGGAAATATGTGGGGAGGTTGCATGTATCAGGTGCAGTAATAGAACATGATGGTAGGAATATATTGAATATTTATATTCATGGCGTCAGCATTAATATGGAGAAATGGTATACAGTAGCTTCATCTGATTACCTTCAAAGGGGTACTGGATACCAAACATTAGCCAGGAATCACGACGAACAGTATAGCAAAGAATATCTGAGAGATATAATACAAGAATACGTTATACAAGAAGCATTTGTGGAGAAGGCCTTTGTAGAACGGTGGATATTAAAATAATGTATTGGAGGGAATTATGACGATTGTTTATTTTATACGACATGCACAACCGGATCATTCCTGGACTGCGGATGACTGTACCAGACCTCTGACAATAGAAGGTCAGCAAGATTCAAAAATTGTATATGAATTTTTGAAAGATAAAAACGTAGATGCCTTTTACTGTAGTCCATATAAAAGAAGTATTGATACAATTAAGGATTCAGCGGCGTTTCACAAAAAAGAGATTATATTTGATGACCGGCTTCGTGAAAGAAAAAAGGGCACTGATGGTAACAATTATGGAATGTTTCAGAAACGGTGGGTTGACAAGGATTTCTACGAAGATCGCGGGGAATCCATTAATATGGTTCAAAATAGAAATATATTGGCATTAGAAGAGATAATCAGTAAAAATGAGGGTAGTACTATTGTGGTTGGAACATGCCATACATTATTGAACTTCAATTTGATCGAACGGCAGCTGATAAATCCTAATGGAATATCCATTTTGCACTTTATAAGAAAACTTTTGAAATTGAGGAGGAGCATAATATGGCATCGGATCATGCAGAAATCTATTCTGATAATAGAAATATAAGAAAAATTACAGACAACAAAAAGGAATATATAGATTTACTATTGTTGGCCGACGAGCAGGAAAATATGGTAGATCAGTATCTTGAGCGCGGTGAAATGTTCGTTTTGGATGATAATGGCATAAAAGCTGAATGTGTGATTACAAAGGAAGGTGATGGTATTTATGAGCTTAAAAACATTGCTGTTTCACCTGACTGTCAACGAAAAGGATATGGAAAAAGTCTGATAGAGTTTCTGTTTTCCACTTACACTGATTGCAACACTATGTTTGTTGGGACAGGAGATGTTCCCTCTTCACTTACTTTTTATAAAAAATGTGGTTTTACAGAATCACACCGAATCATAAACTTTTTTGTAGATAACTACGATCATCCAATGTTTGAAGATGGAAAACAACTGGTTGATATGGTTTATTTAAGGAGGGATCGATAAATGCTATGGTTTGTATTATCAGTGGCTGGGGTACTGAGATAAATGAAAGAATTATCTTATGAAGTAATGATAAAATTACAGGAAAGAAGAATAAATTTATGACAAGTACGATGCTAAAAATACTGGCACTCATATTTATGTTTTTAGATCATATTGCAGAATTCATTCCGGGAGCTCCAATCTGGTTGCACTGGATAGGAAGAATCTCGGCCCCTGTCTTCTTTTTTTGTATGGTATGGGGATTTAACTATACTTCTAACAGGAAAATCTATTTATTCAGAATGTATGGATTTGGCATTATAATGGCAATAATAAATTACATTTGCAATAATGTATATCAGGAACCATATTGCTACATAAGTAATAATATATTTGTCACTTTATTTTTGATTGGTACTGTTTCATGGATATTAGAAATTCGTAAGAATGATAAAAAGAAAGGAAACCAGTACTTAATCTGCTTTTGCCTGTATCAGATTTTCAGCACCATAATCTGTATTATTACAAAACAGATAATAGTTGGTTATGGGGTTTTTGAACTAGTGGGGGCATTAACGGGAAATATCCTTTTAACTGAAGGAAGTATTTTGTTTGTATTTCTGGGGGTATTAATGTATTTTGCTAAAGAAAATAAAAATCGTATAGCAAGTGTTTATACAATATTCTGTATGTTATTTTTTGCATTGGCATTAATAAATAATTTTAGTATTAACGGGTTGTTTTACGAAAATTACCAATGGATGATGATTGGAGCGGTTCCCTTCATGTACTTATATAATGGGAAAAAGGGAAGGGGTTATAAATATCTGTTCTATATATTCTATCCATTACATATTGTAGCTTTATTCTTTATAGGAAATTTATACTTTTGAATTTTAACATTTTATTACAAAAGTATAGACGCGAAAGAAGGAAGGGGGAGACTGATGAATTATCAAGATTTAATAGGAAGTATGGAACGGTTTGGGTCAACTAAACGTGATAGAAGATATGCAATATAGGAAAATGGTGCGTAGTGAGATTTTCCCCAAAATTATTACAGAGCTCTTTCATAGAGAATAGAAATAAGTTTAATTTTGAAAAGTAGTGAGCAATGAGGAGAAAGTAGAAATGAAAGAATACAGTAGAAATATTAATACAAAGCAATTTCAGATATTAACAGACATTAATTTAATATGGGATTTCATGGTGGAAATCTATGGGCGCAATTTCAGCAATGGTGTGGCGGCTCCTTTTTATGAATATGCCATCACATCAACATGGATGGACATTTCATATCAGTACTTGAATCGTATTTGGTTTGATGGAGACAAAATTGTAGCATTTGTTTTCTCAGAATCACCTGTTACTAATATATTTTTTAATCTTCGTCCGGGATATGAAGAATTAGTGGAGGAACTAATAGATTACGCTGAAGAATATATGCCGAATTTTAATAAGCAGAGACAATTCATTTTATTTAAAGGGCAGGATTTACTGATTGATGCGGTGGAAAAGAGAGGATATAGTAAGGTGTATGAAGAACACGACTTCATTTTCGATTTTCAAAATGAACTTACCTATCAGCTGCCGGAAGGTTTTCACTTCGTGAAGGAGAGTGAGGTTGATCCCGTAAAACTGGCCAGGTGCTGCTGGAAAGGATTCAACCATGAGGAGGATAAAGGTCCATTTGAAAAATGGGGAGAGGCAGATTGCGGAACGAGCTGGAATCCACAAAAGGGATATAATGGCGTGCAAAAAGGTATGATGTGTCCGGCTCCTCATGCAACTCCCCAATTTGATATAGTCATTGCAAACGAAGAAGAAGAGTATGTTTGTTACTCCGGAATGTGGTGGGTTAAGGAAAACAATTTAGCTTATATGGAGCCCTTATGCACAATACCAGAATATAGAAACAGAGGATTGGCAGCGGCGGCATTATCGAAACATTATGAACGAATGAAGAAGCTTGGTGCAATTCATATGACTGGCGGAGGGAACGAATTTTATAAGAAAATTGGTTACTCTGACGGGATTGTATGGACGCATTGGAAGAAGATTTGATGGGGATTGTTAATAATCAAAGGAGGGCCTCATGACTAAAATTAGATATGCTATAATAGGAAATGGATTCCGGGCAATGGCATTTTTAAGAATAAGCCTTGTTCTATCTGCACAATTTGAAGTGACTTCTGTTTTCTTTCGAAATAAAGAGAAAGCAGCCGAATTTTCCCAAACCCATTCCGTTCCAACAGCTTTGACCATAAAGGAATGCTTATCTACGAATCCTGATTTTGTGGTGATAGCCATTGGAAGGGATGGAAATCCTGAGATGATAAAACGGTTAATCCCTTATGGCATTCCAATGTTAGTGGAGACACCGCCTGCCATGAACTTAAATGACCTTCATTCCCTGTGGGATACTTCTATGAAACAAGATGCCAAGATTCAAATTGCGGAACAGTATTTTTTACAGCCGCTTTATGAGGCGAAATTAAAGGCTCTAAAAAAAGGAATATTAGGTGAGGTTCATAACTTATCCATATCCTGGGCTCATGACTATCACGGTATCAGCTTAATTCGAAGGCTGTTAGGTGTTGGATTTGAAAAAGCCCAAATAAATGGTAAAAACTATCAATTTCCTGTGACGGTCACCGACTCCAGAGATGGAATCAAGACAGATGGAGAGGTCGTCATGGCTGACCGGTCAAGATACACCATAGAATTTGAAAGCGGAAAAGTAGCTTTTTATGATTTCTCATCTAATGTACAATACCGTTCCAAAATCCGAACCCGTCATTTAAATATACAAGGGGTTCGTGGGGAAATGGATGATGATATTGTACGCAGCTTGACCAAAGATAACCAGCCGTTAGTTCAAACCTTTCAGATTACCCAGGACATTAATACATTGTCTACCTATTCCATTAATCTTGGGGGGGAATGTCTCTATAGGAATCCTTTTGCAAGGGAACGGCTTACGGATGATGAAGTTGCCATGTTACGCTGTCTCATTGGAATGAAAGAATACCTATTGACTGGTAACAGCTTTTATTCCTTTGCAGAGGGCTGCCAGGATAACTATTTTTTCTTATTGATGCAGGAAGCTCTAAAGCAGCCGCATGTAGCCGTAAAAACAGAAGTTCAACCATGGAATTAAGTAAAGGAAGGAGAATAAATGGGGATTGGTATTGGCGTATATGTGAAAAACAGTGCAAAGGCGGTTGAATTGTATCAACAGGTATTTGGATTAGAGTTGGGGTATCATGTAAAAAATCCAGATGGTTCTTTTTTTCATTCAGAGCTTTATAGAAATGGGGAATGCTTTCTAGCTGTAGTAGAAGCATCAAGGGCTAATACAGAGGAGAGTATAGTTCAGTTGGGTTACGAATTTGATAGTCCAGAAGAAGTAAGATGTGCATATGAATTATTAAAAAAAGGCGGAAGAATTGACATGCCAATAGGAGAATTGCCATGGAGCCCTTGTGCGGCTTCAATAGTTGATGAATTTGGCGTATGGTGGTATTTATCTACGGCATCTCATCGTCCACCAGAGGATTATGATTATTGGGATGGGAAAGACTGATCGGAGCAAATTACCAGAGATGAATTTTATTCCATAAGATAAAAGACAGTATCGCATAATCAGAACTTTCGGGAAGGAAAAAAATGAGACGAGCAGTAATTTTTGATATGTATGAGACATTGATTACGCACTATCATAGTCCGCTCTATTTTGGGGCAGAGATGGCGGAGGATGCGGGGATTCCGACAGATATATTTCAGTCACTCTGGCGCGCCACAGAATCTGAACGGTCTATAGGTAAGGTGACATTGGAGGCGGTACTGGAATCAATTCTAAGAGAGAATGATTGCTACTCAGAAATTCTTTTAAAGAAAATAGTGGAGAAACGTATAGCAACAAAGGAGGATTGCTTTAATCATTTGCATTCAGAGATTATTCCAATGCTTTCAGCATTGAAAAATAAGGGATTTCTACTGGGATTAATAAGCAACTGTTTTTCAGAGGAAGCTGCTGTTATCAGAAGAAGTGAGCTATTCCCATATTTTGACGCTGTTTATCTTTCTTATGAACAGGGAATACAAAAGCCAGAAGAAGAGATATTCCAAAGATGTATGGATCACTTATCAGTGGAGGCTGAGAGGTGTATATATATAGGAGATGGTGGTAGTAATGAATTGGAAACTGCCAGGAAACTTGGAATGAAAGCGGCTCAGGCAGTCTGGTATCTGAAGGAAGGTCCATCACAACCAGCAAAGAGAATGCATGATTTTTTTCAAATAGAGAATCCATTAGAGTTGCTAAATTTTGTTGATATAGGTTGGTAAAGGAGAGATACATTGCAATGCATTATTAAAGGACAAGTATTTAATTACATTGATCATGTCATGGAAGAAGAGTTTACAAGAAACAGTTACTTTCAGCTTTCAAAAAACTGTTATGACGCTTCCTGAGTATAGAAACAGAGGATTAAGTCGATATCTGATGGAACGGGTTTTAAACGATTGGGTGGATAAATGTGACGCAGTTTATTTGCTGTCAAATAATTCTGTTACAGACTTTTATCCTAAATTTGGTTTTGATGAATACAAGGAGTTTCAATATAGTAAGCCGATTTTAAAAGTACCTGGTACATATAGAAAGCTTGATATAGAAAATCCGGAAGACTGGGATCTGATTATTAAAAGTTATATTCGAGGGAATCCATTTTCACGACTGAAAGTAGATAATCTGAGCCAGTTTGTATTTCATTGCATACAATTTAGAACGAACGATATTTATTATATCGAACAATACGATGCTGTTGCAGTGGTTAGACATGATAATAACAGTCTCATTTGTTATGATATTTTTGCTGATGTCAATTTCGAACTGGATGATATTTTAGGTGTTTTTGCGAATGATAATAAAGAACAGGTGTGTCTGGGATTCACGCCGGAATTAAAAGCTGGTTTTTTAATTGAAGAATCACAGGAGGAAGATAATCACTTATTTGTATTAAAAGTGAAGGAGAATATTTTTAAAGACAATAACGTGATTTTTCCCATGTTATCTCGTGCCTGATAAGTTAAGAAGATAAATAAACCATTGATAATGTATATTGATGGCTCATTATTAAGTTTTATTACAATTAGAATTTAACGCATTATTGTACATTGGAAATTTAATATTGATAGTTAATAAGTTTGATGGTAATCTATTCATGAAGAGGATTTATATTTTGTTTAAATAATAAAGAAAAAACAACCAGGGAGGATTCTTTATGAAAAGATCAATGATGCAAGCATATGTTACAAGAAGTGATGAGGCGGTGGCTCTTTATCAAAAGGCTTTTGATGCTGTTCTCATCAGCAGTTATCCAAATGAAGATGGAACGTTTTTTCATTCAGAGCTTGATATTGAAGGGGAAATTTTAGCAGTGGCAGAACGAAATTCAGAATATTCCATTATTGGTGAGGAAACAATTACGGGCAACGTAATGCAGTTTTGTTTACATTATGGAGAAGGTAACGAAGAAAAGGTGCAGAAAGCATATAATGTGTTAAAAACTGATGCTAAAATTTTGATGCCGCTTGCACCATGTGAGTACAGTACACTAATGGCAGATTTCATTGATAAATATGGTATTAGATGGTGCTTATTTGTATAGTACGAATTTTGGAAAATAGGAATAAGTAAAATTGAATATGTAAAGAAAACTACTAACTATCAGTATTAAGCTGGTAGTTTTTTTATGCAGTAATTTACTCAATAAAACTGAAATTTCGCGTAGAAAAGAGCAGGCCTATCCGGATCAGCCTGACACTTACAGTTAACAATATGCTCCGGACGAAGGCGTCGTTAGCTATTAAAGAAATATGATTTAACGGAGTACTGCACATTGAGAACTTAATATTGATAGTTAGTAAGTTTGATGTTATCCTTAATTTAGAAATTCAACATCTAACGAAGGGGTGAATTATGAATAAGCTATTATTTTTGGGTAGAGGTTCAGGATATCATTCTACAGAATCCAATACATCAGCATTTATTAAAGAAAATGAAACATTATTATTAATTGACTGTGGAGAAACAGTATTTAAGAAAATCTTAGAGAAAAATTTAATGGACGGAGTTAAAGAAGTTCATGTACTAATAACACATATGCACTCAGATCATATAGGGTCATTAGGAGGATTCATTGGATTTTGTTATTGGAAATATAAAATATCAACAAAAGTATACTTTAATGAAAAAGAAAAAATAAAGGTGTTTTTAGAATTATTAGGCCTAAAAGAAAATGAAAGTTTTGAATTAATAAAACCAAATGAGAAGAGAATAGAATCATTGCGTTTAAATGTAGATTCAAAAATAACCAAACATGTTAAATCCCTTAACACTTATTCGTATATTTTAGAATTTGATATAGGAAATAGCATATTTTATAGTGGAGATACTTATGAGAGTAATATCGATATCATCAATTTTTTAAAGCATGGAAATATAGTATATCATGATGCATGCATACATGATTCAAAAGACAGTGTTCATACATCACTAAGAAAATTATGTGAATTAGTACCTAAAGAAAATAGGAGCCAGGTTTATTGCATCCATATAGATGGAGAAAATTTTGATGAGGAAGCAAATAAACAAGGTTTTAGAATGGTTAATATATACTAAAAGTTAAAGAGATTAATCAACTACTAACTTTGAAATATTAAGTTAGTAGTTTTTTTTTACAATAAAACTGAAATTTAAGTGAGATAAAAAATTATAGGAAAAAAGATTGAGATTTATGACAAGTACGATGCTAAAAATACTGGCACTCATATTAATGTTTTTAGATCATTTCGCAGAATTCATTCCGGGAGTTCCAATTTGGTTGCACTGGATAGGAAGAGTCTTTGCTCCTATTTTCTAACTTTGTATGGTATGGGGATTTAACTATACTTCTAACAGGAAAATCTATTTATTCATATTGTATGGATTTGGTGTTATAATGGCATTAATCGATTACATTTTTGGAAGAAGATTTGATGAGGATACGCTTATATTGTACATAGAGCAATGAATTAGAGATGGGAGTAACCTTAAATGGATAAAGAAATAACACACTGGAAGTTTTTTTCGTTGAACACATTATGTATAGCAGTTGTTGTTTGTGTGCTTAATGTTATCATCTGGCTCTCATTTCATGGAGTTCCCCTTGTGGGTTTGCCTCAAGCTGAAGATGTAAAAAGTATTTCTGTTATCAAAAACAGCTCACAAGAAAGAGAAGTCACCACACAAGAGAATATAAAACTGCTCGTAAATGCTGCGAAACTTCTAAATTACCGCCTTTTGGGCGAAACAGAAGGCAGCCCCATTATTACAGTTACCTATCATCTTAAAGATGGTGATGATGTGACGATCAAAGCTAATAATACTTCAATGTGGTGGCATGGTAAATCACATCCAATAAAAAAAACCGACACGTTTATTAACATTGTGCAGGGTTTATATTTTGATTTAGCAGAATAGGGTGACTTGCAATCACTTTTTCTATATGAGTTACCATTATGTTTATAGTCAGTCATTTAAGATTATATTTAATACCAAGTATTTATATTGGAGCATAAAAGGGAGAAAAAATATATGGAAAAACATCTTTATTCAATACTTGCAGTGTTTCCAACGCCGAATATCGAAGAAACCGCTAAGTATTATAACGAAGTTATGGGATTTAGAATGGTTAAGTATTTAGATGTAAAAGAACCCCACATATGCCTTTACCGTGATCGTGTGGAAATAATACTGACTAAAGCAAATAGCGATATAATCTATACAAATAGAGAACTCTACGGGTATGGGGAAGATTCATATTTTATTTCGGACAATCAAGAAGCATTACAAAATGAATTCATAAGTAAAGGTGCCAAAATTGTCCGACCGCTCCATATGACTGATTATAATAATTTGGAATTTGTTTTAGAAGATATTGCCGGACGGTGGATTGCTTTTGGAATGAAACAAAAATAACATTTTAATATATAAGGAAAAGTGATTACGAGAAACAAGCACATGAAATAAACTGGAGAGGTGTTAGTTTGGATGAT
Source organism: Bacillota bacterium (assembly GCA_023460575.1). Classification (GTDB taxonomy): domain Bacteria; phylum Bacillota; class Clostridia; order Lachnospirales; family Lachnospiraceae; genus Lacrimispora. The sequence continues at coordinate 31,620 of JAEWPQ010000011.1, read as the reverse complement.
TTATATAAAATGATTAATCCTTTCTTAAATCAAACTATATTATCTAAATATAAGTTCGGTTTTGCAGGGGAGGTGTATATTGAGTCTGATAAATTTGAAGAAGAGTACAACCAATATCTTCCGATGTTAGAGAAGTATTTTAGTCTGAAAAAACCGTATTACTGTAACAGAAATTATACTTATTATTCAACGGATTTGATTGAAACAACAAACTTAGTAAAAAATGTAGCATTAGATGCACCTATAATTTTAAATTTAGAAATATCTTATGATAATAAAAGATATATTATATTCTCACTCACGGAATATATGTTGTCATGTATAGCAAAATTAGTTGGTATCATATTCTCTTATACATCTTTGGATCATAATTATTATAAAGCGCTCAAAGAATACCTGATAGATTTGACTGATTATATGACTCAAATTATTTTTAATGAAGAAATAAATCAATTTCCACCGTTATCTTTTGACTTAATTGATAGTATAATATCAGATATGAGGGAACTTAATAGATCCGATGTCCGTGAATATTCAGAGATGGACAATATTCTTATTATGTTTATTGCTTATTTTGCATTATGTGATTATATTGGAGAACACGATATTATCATTTCACCATTACAGGGGGCCGCATTAATACCACCATTTTTTATATCTATGCAAAAATACACCAATTTCACGAATCGGTATTCCGGTTTGGCAGGTTATGATTATGTCAGGTTTTCAAAATATGATAATACTCATTACTGCGAATTATCCTTGCCAGACCAGGTGCATTCATTGAGTACTCAATATCCGGAGAGTACGAATATCTTATTGATAGATGATAATACAGGTACTGCAACTACGCTAAAATCTATTAAACAAGAATTGTTAAAATATTTTAAAAACATCTCCACTTGTGCATTAGAGTATTATTGGGAAGGGAAAATTTTTAGAACTGATTATCCGGCGTTTCAACTAGATGAAATAGATTTAATAACGCCCCTTTGCTACAGATATTTTAAAATACTTGAGGAACATTTAGAATTCCTAAAGAATGGAAAAGATATTAACTTCCGGTATGATTTAATCAAGTTTAGTAAAATAAATATGATTTATGATAAAATAGACTACTGTCTATATATAAATAACAATTGTACAGAAACTTCAACAAAGACAAGAATTTTGAATATTTACGAGAGGATTAATGAGGTAATGGATATTTTCTCAAAAATAAATGATTGAATAAAGTAAAATTATAAACTGTGAATATCATGGGGGCTGTAACAATGGTGAGGAAAGAAAAATATTTGTATTTTTATTTATTTCTATTTTTGCTGATGACATTAGGTGCATTTGTATGGCAGATGTTTTTTCCAAATGTTTCAGAAACTTATTCGGTATGGAGGATGAGTCGTGGCTGGCAGACCGAAATTGCTTTATGGAATGTCGGGATTGATACTGGTATTATGATAACACTGATCAGGCATAACATTGAATATGCAAAAATACTCACACTTATCTCGGTTGTACTTTGCATTTTATTGGGAGGACACCACCTTATTTACGCACTTACTACAACTAACGGCAATAACACTTTGCATTGGATAGGCGCAATTGAGGTGTTTTTTATAGGAGGAGGGGCAGGAATATTTGCCCTTATTAAGTCTAATTGCGGCGAGGAGATATAGTTGTGAAGAGAAAGGTAGTAACAATATGTGGATCAGTAAGGTTTTGGAATAAAATACAAGAGATGTCTGAAAGATTAGAATTAGAAAATAAATATGCTGTAATAGGAATTATACCACATGTTATGGATAGAGAGTTAACAGAATATGAAAAAGACACATTAGGTGAATTACATAGAATGAAAATCGATTTGTCAGATGCAATTTTTGTTGTAAATGTTGATGGCTATATTGGAGAAAGTGTAAAAAAAGAAATCGAATATGCTAAACAAAAAGGAAAAGAAATAATTTATTTAGAAAGCGCTGATTAAGCAAATTTCAATCTATTAATAGCATAGGAGGAAACATTTATGGATAATTTCCACGATATAGAGACTAATAATGAAGGAGCTAGTAAAGCAGAGCTTGAAACAGCAGGTATTGGAATGAGAATTGGCGCATTGTCTTAATTATTCCGGCGGCTACGGTCAGGCGCTTTACTCAATTAAAGTCATAGGCAGTAAGAACACTGCTTATGTTCATATAAAAATGGAAAAGAAACTTGATAAAGATTGGGAAATAGTTTACCTTGATTACAGTAAATAAGCGTATGGTGAGAAATATGACGATGACTATAATTATGATTTTGGTTGATATTAGTACAGCAATTATTATGTTTCTAATGGGCTGGGGGTTCTACAGATCTAATGGAAAAGCATCAATGTTTCTAACAGGATATAATATGCGGTCCGAGAAAGAGAGAAAAACACATGATGAAGAAGTGAGTATGTGCAAAAATTATGGAATGCGAATGATGATAATGGCGGCTCCATTCATAATAGGTGCAGTTATTGATTTTTATAAAGGTGGAGCAGGTTGTACATTTGCATGGATAGTATGGACTATTTTGTTTGTTCTTTTAGTAATAAAAAGGTATCAATTAGAGGGTTGATAATTTTACAGGGGAGGACATGAATGATTTCATATATAAAAGCGACAGAGGATGATATAGAATTACTTATGCAAAGTAGACTGGAGATGTTAAAAATAGTAAATCACATAGTATGACTCCTTAAGTGAGGTATTAATCATGAGCAAAAAAGAGTTTAAACGGGAAAGCAAAGAAAAGAAACCTGTACTGGCTATCTGCTACGACTTTGACAAAACCTTATCGCCGGATGATATGCAGGCGCAAGGATACATTCAATTAGTAGGCTATGACGTGGGAGATTTTTGGACTGAATCCAATGAATTGGCCGAAAACAACGAAATGGATCAGAATCTGGCATATATGTACAAAATGGTTCAGGAGGCAGAGGGAAACTTAATCTTCAATAAAAAGATATTGGAAGACTATGGTGCAAAGGTTAATTTGTTCCCTGGTGTGGGAGAATGGTTTGAAAGAATATGTGAATATGGGACTGCTCAGGGCGTCATCGTGGAACATTACATAATTTCTTCCGGGCTGAAAGAGATGATTGAGGGAACATCTGTTGCAAAAAAAGGCGCTTTCAAAAAAATATACGCAAGTTCATTTTACTACGATCCCAGAACCGGCATTGCAAAATGGCCGGCACAGGTCGTAAACTATACAAATAAGACGCAATTCTTATTCCGAATTGAAAAAGGAGTTCTGGACATCAATGATCAAGGGGTTAATGATTCTTTTGCTCCTGAAGAAATGCGTGTACCATTTCGCAATATGGTCTATATTGGCGACAGTGATACAGATATTCCTTGCATGAAACTAGTGAATTCATATGGCGGACATTCAATTGGCGTATATAATGCTTCAACAAATGATAAATCCAAAGTTTATAAAATGATGCATGATGGAAGAATAAAGTACTATGCACCGGCTGATTATTCAGAAGGAACGGAATTGGATAAATTGGTGAAATCAATTATTAGCCGTACGGCTGCCAATGAGGCTTTGGAAGAAATTTTCTACCAATGTAAAAAGGAAAAATATGAAGCTGATAAACAAAACAGTGAAGAAGGACGTAAAAAAACTGATTTATTAATTGCACTGGAGGGCAGTGGGAATTTTGCAACGACACATTCCACAATAAAAGAACTTAATATATTTGAAAATTGGTCATTAGACGAAAAAGAACTGCTATTTAAAATTGCAGTTGAGAATAGTCAGGTATTTTACTTATTGGGCGATTTGGATGTAAAACTTTTTTATCAAAATGTGCTTAAGGATACCCGAAAACTTTCGGAATATGCAAAAAAAGTAAAGGACGAAATTGAAAAATAAACATTGAATTAGTTTGTGATACTCCGTGAATTGAGCAAGACTTCCTATTGTGGGTAATAATAGTATTCCATTAAAACATGAAATTGAGTTTGAAATCAATTTTGAATATATAAAAGGATGAAACAATGACAAATTATATAATAGAAACAGAACAGCTTGCATTAAGAGAGCTGACAATGGATGATTTTGAGGCCTGGCATCAAATATTATCGGACCAGGAAACAATGCAATACTACCCAAGGGTGTTTAATAAGGATAAAACAAAAAGCTGGATCCACTGGAATCTTGATAACTATGACAAATATGGCTTTGGATTGTGGGCAGTTATTTTAAAGGAATCAAATCAGTTCATTGGTGATTGCGGTATTACCATGCAGAATATCCATGGTGATGGCAAATTGTTTCCGGAAATCGGCTATCATATTGATAAGAGGTTTTGGAACAAAGGATATGCTTCGCAGGCAGCGAAAGCTTGTTTGAAGTATGTCTTTGAGAATACAGATTTTGATGAGGTTTTCTCATATCAAAAGGCAACGAATATACCATCAAGAAAAGTGGCTGAAAAAATGGGGATGTCATTGCGTGAGGAATATGAAGACGAGAAAAATATAAAAACAAGTGTATATTCCATTACCAGATCAGAATTCTGATTTCAAGGACATGGAGTGGAATAGTAACAGGAGTTTGCCATTGGATAGAAAGGTTAAGAATGAATAAGGAAAAGAACGAAATAGAAAGAAAAGACTTGAATAAGAGGCTTTTGAAGAATACTTTTATAAGTGAAGTCAAAAATAGGGAAAAGCCAAGAATTATTGAATATTTATTTGATTTTGTTGGTATAATCATTGCACAATATATAGCAGATAGTATAGTCGATACCTTATCAATTCATTCTTGGTTCATAGAATTGTTTATAAAAACAGTGCTTATATTTGTTGTACTTTTTGTTATTTCATCAGTTGTAAGAAAAAAATCTTAAAATTAACAATATGTTTGGTTGGAGCTTTAGCTCTGTGGTGGGAGTAAGTAATGCGTAATTGGTGGAGAGATTAGGACGACATAAGTATTTTACATTTCAATACATAAGGTTATTTGTTTTTGCTGAAATATACCAGCGATGCTATTATGTTAATGATGGTCGTAACAACGATAAGCTGCATAGAGATTAACGCTATATCATGAGATGTATCCATAAGAGCCGGCCAATCTTTTACTTTCACTAAAAAACTAGTATAAAAAAGTTGTGCACATATTGAAAGGGCACAGGATACAAAACTTACTGCCATAAGAACGGCGTACTTTGGACAGCTGATTTTATGGGATTGGCTAAGGATAATCAGTGGAGGAATAAAGGAGGTAAATCCTAATATGATACTAATTGAATTGCAGTTTTCTATCACAGAGTATCCTCCTTTACAAAACTAAGCAGTCTATTATTATTGTTATTATTATAGCTTACACTTATGGGAAAGTCATTATAAAAAAATAGAAAATCATTATTGGAGGTTCCATATGAAAGAGAATAACCCCTATCGCCCGGTGGAATGCATTTTAATTATCTATTTGATATGTTTTGCATTCAGAGCCGTTGAGTACATGTTTATCCGCACAGACCAGTCAATCTTTGGCGAGGCGTTTGTACATAAACTGGCGGGTATTTTTGTGCTTGCATTGGCAATACGATATTTTTCCCTCAAATGGTCAGATATTGGTTTTACGCATAAAACAGCGGGAAGGAATATGCTCTATGGTCTGCTTCTTGGGGCAGTTGTGTATATGATCGCATATGGCATTGAGTTTTTTCTGCAATTATCGAGAAACAGCAGCCCATCTCTGAACGTTTATGTGACCAGCTATGCGATTGATGGTAATCGGGGCATGCAGACCGGCATACTGTTTTTCCTGTTTTGTATTGTTGGGAACATCATCAACGTGGCTATGGAAGAGGGCGTCTTCCGGGGACTATTTGTCAGACTTTTGGAAGTGAAATATTCATTTATGAAAGCAGCGGTATTTTCCTCTGTTTTCTTTGGCTTCTGGCATATCGCAGCACCTGTAAGAAATTTTTTGGATGGAGAAATTAGTCTGAGGGGAGTAATCCCGTCTGTTATAATCCTTATATTAACTACAGGAATTGCCGGTTTTAAATTTTGTCTGCTGGCTAAAATCACCGGATCGCTTTGGATGTCCATGGCCGATCATTTTTTTAATAATACCATTATTAATCTGCTGCATATCACTACCATATCCGGTGCAGATGAACTGCAGGTAATTCGTATTTCGGTTGCTCAGACTATCTCATTTTTAATTGTTATTATAATTTACTTTAAAAGCGGGCAGCACCGAAAATGTGCATTCAGCAACTCTTAACTCAAAACAAGCGGGCAGATAATACAATGGAGGTTAACAAAATGTCAAAAATTGCAGTGTTAATAGGCAGTCCCCGGAAAAATGGCAATACTGAGATCCTTGCAAATACGTTTATTGATGGAGTTAATAAACAGGAAAACACCGTTGAAGTGATTTCTGTATCAGGAAAACGCGTCAACGGGTGTACAGGCTGCAATTTTTGCTACAGAGATAACAATCATAACTGTGCCCTAAAAGACAATATGCAGGGAATCTATGAGAAACTTGCAGATGCAGATGTTCTGGTGATAGCCACTCCTGTTTATTTTTATGGGGTTAGTTCTCAATTGAAATGTATAATTGACCGGCTGCATAATCCCATACGCAATACGTTTAAAATGAAAGAACTCGTCTTGTTAGCTGTTTGTGCTGATACAATACCCACCGTTTTTGACTCTCTGATATCCATGTATCATGGGGTGCTGAGCTATTTTTCCCTTAGAAACGGGGGAATGATCACAGTCTCCGGTGTATCTGAAAAGGGTGATATACTCGGTAATCCAGCACTTGAGGAGGCTCGTAAACTGGGAGGCAGATATTAGGCGGAAATGCAGATATAAGTATTGCTTTTATTTAATTTATAATTTATTATAGTATAAAACAATTAAAACTATAGGTTAATAGGAGTAAATACAGTGAATGATTTTAATAAAAAACTAAAAGAGGAAATAGCAAAATTCAGAGAAGCCGGCCATAATTTTGTAAATAAAGAAATTACGGCTGCTGAGTTTAAGGGAAAATCAGGAGGCATGGGGGTTTATGCACAAAGGGGCGGCGAAGCTTTTATGATTCGATTAAGAATACCCTGCGGTATCTTATCATTTGACCATTTGAAATTAATCCATAAATTTGCCGTACAATATGGTTTACAGCGAATTCATCTTACAACCAGGCAGGCCATTCAGCTTCATGACCTGGATATTGATTCTGTTTGTGATATCATGGAAGCTGCCATTGACCATGGGGTGTATACCAGAGGAGGAGGCGGTAATTTTCCCAGGAATGTTGCCCTGTCCCCCCTGTCCGGTGTGGATAAAGCAGAAGCCTTTGATCCTACTCCCTATGCGCTGCAGGTGAACCGGTATATCATGGAACGGATCATGGAATACCATCTGCCCCGTAAACTGAAAATAGCCTTTTCCAATAATGAAGCGGATACTGCCAACTGTACCATTAATGATTTGGGCTTTATGTCAGTCCTGCATCAGGGAAAACCCTTTTTTAAAATGTTTCTTGCAGGCGGATTAGGTAATAATCCGGCAGTAGCTTTACCGTATGACGAGCTGATTCCTTTAAGCCAGGTCCTGTACCATGTGGAAGCTGTTACCAGAATATTTGCGGCGGAAGGAGATTATCAGAATAAGGCAAAAGCAAGACTGAGGTACATCCCAAAAAGGCTGGGAGAAGAAGCATTTATGGAGTGTTACAAAAAGCATCTCGCCCAGGTGAAAGAATCCATGGAACTGAATATAAATGTGGATGCAGCCGGGGTATGTGAACCTGCAGACAAGCCGCAGTCTTCTTATATCCACCCAGACAGCTCTAATCTGATAGCCCAAAAACAAGAGGGATACTATACTGCAGTCATTCATCCCCAATGCGGACAGCTGCCTGTAAAAGCCATTGAAGAAATAATTGCATTTCTCATGGATAAACAACAGGACATACGCCTTAGTATGACGGAAAGCATGTACATCCGTAATCTGACCAGAGAAGAAGGAGAAAAGCTCCTTGTAATAATGGAAGAGATCAATCAGGTGACTCCAATTGGTATGAGTGTCAGCTGTGTGGGAGTACCAACCTGTCAGATAGGAGTTTTAGAGAGCCAGACTTTATTAAAAGAAATAAACAGGGCACTGATGGAAAAAAAGATAAGTACGGATTATCTGCCGGGAGTTTCCATATCCGGTTGTTTTAATTCCTGCTCCAGGCACCAGGTATCTGAAATTGGCTTTGCCGGCTGTAAAAAACGCATTTCTGATGCACCGGCAGATGCATTTGAACTTCATATAGGGGGAGCGGCATACAATAACACACATTTGGGGAAATGCCTGGGTGCAGTAAAAAAAGAGGACATTCCGGACTTTATGGTAAATCTTTCTCAGGCATTAAATGCCAAAGGAATGAATTTTATGGACTATTTGAAGGAATACAGGGAAGAGTTTGAGGATTTGACAAAACCGTATCTGATTCCATAAATGAGCTTACGGCGGTTTGGGCTGGAGCTAAAAAATCAGGATTGAAGGCAGCAAAATATGCCGCAATCCTGATTTTTTGTTGTTTAGAGCAAGGATTCTGCCCTTATGTAAACTTCACTTAAGTAAACATGGACATTTGCTGTCATTCCAGGGAAGACATTCCTGCTGGCAATGTTTCAGTGTATCGTTTTCTTTATATACTTCAGTATATTTGCGCGGACTGACGCCAAATATGCACATAAAGGCCCGGTAGAACGTGCGCATGCTGTTAAATCCGGCACTCATGGCCGCCTCTGTAATCGTGGATTCCTCACTGTCTAACAAGAGACCTGCAACATGCCTGCAGCGAAGTGAGTTAACATATTCACTGATACTGCATCCTACATGTTTATTGAATATGTGAGAAAACCGGCTGGTACTGTAGCCGAATTCCTCAGCAATGGATTTTAGGGACAATGTGTTTTTGTAATTATTGTGAAGATAAGTGAGAACATTGCGTACCAGAGCATCGTCATCCTTTGTATTCGTATTTTCCATGGGAATGTTTTCTGTCAGCAAAGCCAGAATTACATGAATATACCCTCTGGCAGCCAGGGATTCAGGTGTTTTTCGCTGCAGGTCACAACAGCACCGCATACAGCGGGCCACCTCTTGGGTCAGAACTCTGTTCAATATATGACATAAGGTAAAGGTCTTTCCCTTCAGTTTCTTTTGAAAGACAGGTATATAGGAAAGGGGTATGGTCATTACTATGGTATCCGAGTATTCAGGCGTTAAATAACGGTGCACGGTATAGCTTGGCACCAACAGCAGTTCCCTAGCCTGAATACAGTAAAATTTTCCATTTAATGTTGCTTCCATGGTACCGTTTCGTACATAAACCAGTTCTAAAGCACTGTGGAAATGGGGAGCGCAGTTGTTATTAATGGAATACCAGGATGAAGAGTTAGCCTGGCTGTCCCGGGATATCTCATAATTATATTTTGGTTCGATCATTGCAAGCCTCCTTTTTATAGAAAAGAAATGCAGCCAATTATGGCACAAATTATGTTTATTACGGCAAGCTAATACTGTTTTATTATATTATAATCAAATTGTAAAAAATTACAAGTAACGAGTTAATTAACATTGGGCTATGAAAGGAAGGGGTATATGAAATCATTAAAGCTAGGAATTATAGGGTGCGGAGGCATTGCAAACGGCAAGCACCTGCCGGCTGTCAGTAAAGAAGGCAGGGCAGAAGTTGTGGCTTTTTGTGATATTGTTGAAGAGCGTGCCTGTGAAGCTGCAAAAAAATATGGCACAAAGGATGCTAAGGTATTTACGGATTACCGGGAACTCATCAAGCTGGATTTAGATGCGGTTTATGTTTGTACGCCCAACCGTTCCCATTGTGAAATCACGGTAGCAGCACTGAATGCAGGCAAACATGTCATGTGTGAAAAACCCATGGCTATCAATTATAACCAGGCCATGGAAATGGTGGAAGCAGCGAAGAAAACAGGTAAACTGCTGAACATTGGTTACCAGAACCGTTATCGCGCTGACAGCATCTATCTAAAACAGGAATGTGCCAACGGGGAACTGGGCGAAATATATTACGCGAAAGCAAAAGCCATTCGCCGCCGGGCAGTTCCGACATGGGGTGTGTTTTTAAACGAATACGAGCAGGGAGGCGGACCGTTGATCGATATTGGCACCCATGCACTTGACCTGACGTTATGGACTATGAACAATTATAAACCCAAAAGTGTGGTAGGTACCATATATCATAAACTCAATGGTGAGACACAGCCTGCCAATGCCTGGGGACCATGGGAACCTGACAATTTCACAGTGGAAGACAGTGCTTTTGGATTTATCATTATGGAGGATGGGGCCACAATAACCCTGGAAGCAAGCTGGGCACTTAACACCCTGGATGTCCATGAGGCCAAAACAGTTCTGTGCGGTACCAAAGCAGGTGCGGATATGCTCAATGGGCTGACGATCAACGGTACCAAAAATGACCGCTTGTATGAGCTGAAGCCGAACCTGGAAGCAGGAGGAGTTGCTTTTTATGACGGGGATGCCGTCACTCCTGAGGTATTAGAACAGCAGACATTTTTTAATGCGATTCTTGGTAATGGAGAGTTAGTGGTCTTGCCGGAGCAGGCCGCAGTCGTTACACAGATTTTAGATGCGGTTTATCAGTCTGCCAGAGAAGGACGGCAGATTCTATTATAAAACAGAGAGGTGTTATCTTATGAGTTTGATTGAGGAGTTCAGTCTTCAGCTTTATTCACTGCGTGAACTTACAAAAGAAGATTTTCCTGGTGTTTTGAAACGAGTTGGGGAGTTTGGTTATACCGGTGTGGAATTTGCCGGTTATGGAGGTCTGACTGCCAGCCAGATGCACAGTTTGCTGAAAGAAAACGGATTAAAGTCCATAAGCAGTCATGTACCGCTGGAACGGCTGATCAATAATTTGGATGAGGAGCTGAGCTATAACCGTGAGATCGGGACACAAACGATTATTGTGCCCTATTATCCCCTTAAAACAATCCATGATGTAGAGATTCTGGCAGAACAGCTTGCACCGATTGCCAAGACTGTGCGCAGTGCAGGTTTTACGTTTGGTTATCATAACCATGCCCATGAATTTGCAAAGACGGAAGACGGAACATTTCTTCTGGATCTATTGATGCAATTGACTGATCCACAGGTGGTATTGGAATTAGATGTATATTGGGCAGCTTATGCAGGTGTAGATGTTCTGGCATACATGGATAAACAACAAAAACGTATCCGGTTGCTGCACTTAAAGCAAATGGCCGATTTTGAAAGCAGGAAGTGTGTGGATTTAGACGAAGGTGTTCTGGATTTCCACGCAATTATATGCAAAGGACTGGAAACCGGAGTACAGCACTGTATTTTGGAACACGAGGAGTTTGCTGTATCTCCGTACCAAAGCATAGAAAAAGGATATAAACACATTATGAATCTGTAGATTTTTGAAAGGAGAATTCGTATGAAATTAGGAGTATTAACAGTTCCGTTATATGACCGGAGTGCAGAGGAGGCATTCCGTTATTTAAGCAGTCTGGGGGTGCAGGCAGTGGAGATTGGTACCGGCGGCTCACCGGGCAGCAAACATTCCAATCCAGAGGAATTGCTTTCAAGTGAGAGTAAATTGTCGGTTTATAAGGATATGCTGAAGAAATATAATTTAGAAATCAGTGCATTGAGCTGCCACTCCAACCATGTACATCCCAATGCAGACATCCGTGCACTGGCTGCCGAAGATTACACCAGGACCCTGCGCCTGGCAGAGAAACTGGGAGTCGATACAGTGGTGAGTTTTTCAGGGTGCCCGGGTGACTATGAAGGTGCAAAATATCCAAACTGGGTAACGTGCTCCTGGCCGACGGATTACCAGCATGTCCTGGATTATCAATGGAATGAGGTATTGATTCCTTTCTGGCAGGGAGCTGCCTCTGAGGCTGCCAATTATGGTGTCAAAAAGATAGCATTGGAGCTGCATCCCGGCTTTTGTGTATACAATACTGCTACATTGCTGCGGTTAAGAAGAGCAGTTGGTGATGCAATCGGTGCAAACCTGGATCCCAGCCACCTGTTCTGGCAGGGAATACGTCCGGCTGAGGCTATTAAGGCACTTAAGGGCGCAATCTACCATTTTCATGCAAAGGATACAAAAGTGAATGCGGTCAATACACAGATCAATGGTGTACTGGATACCGGAAACTATGGCGATTTATCAGAACGCAGCTGGTCATTCCGCTCCGTCGGCTGGGGCCATGATGCGGATGAATGGAAGGAAATCATCTCTGCTTTGCGGCTGGTTGGTTATGACGGAGCCATCAGTATTGAACATGAAGATGCTTTCATGTCCGTTGAGGAGGGACTTGAAAAAGCCATTGACTTCTTAAAGGATATCGTAATTCACGACCGTCCTGCACAAGCATGGTGGAACTAAAAGTCAGGAGAATATATAATTATGGAAAAGAAAAAACTACATATTGCCTTGATTGGATACGGCGGCATGGGAAGCTGGCATGCCAGTATGCTTAACGAAATACCTGATACCAGTCTGTGCGGTATCTGGGACATTGATCCTGACCGCAGGGAAGCTGCGGCTGCGGACGGAATACATGTTTATGAGTCGCAGCAGGAATTGCTAGATGACATAACAGTGGAAGCAGTAACCATCGCGACCCCAAATGATACCCATTTACCTGTTGCACTCGCGGTCATGGGTGCAGGAAAGCATGTCGTCTGTGAAAAACCTGTGGCATTAAACAAAGAAGAACTGGCACAGATGACTGACTATTCAAGAAAGATGGGAGTATTGTTCACGGTACACCAAAACCGCCGCTGGGATGAGGATTATCTGATCATAAAACAGCTGTATGACCGGCAGTCGCTGGGCAGGATTTTTAATATTGAGAGCCGCGTACATGGCTCCCGCGGAATACCGGGAGACTGGCGTAACCAGAAACAACATGGCGGCGGCATGGTATTGGACTGGGGCGTGCATCTTCTGGACCAGATGAATATGATGCTTGGCAGCCGCAAACCTCTCAGCGTTTTTGCACAGCTAACGAATGTTACCAACGAAGCGGTAGATGATGGCTTCCGCGCGTTATTTCAATTTGATGACCAGCTCACATTTTTAGTGGAAGTAGGCACCAGTAATTTTATTTCCATGCCTCGCTGGTACATCCAGGGAGAAAATGGTACCGCCGTTATCCATGACTGGAAGTTAAACGGCGAAATTGTTATGGTCTCGGATTGGGAAAAACGTGATGCGGTACCGGTCGTAACTGCTGCAGGTTTGACAAAGACCATGGCTCCCCGCACTGATGAAACAGTGAAGAAATATCCGCTGCCGGAAGTACATTCCGATATCCGGGATTTTTACCGCAATGTTAATGCCTGCATTCATGGAGGGGCGAAGCCGCTTATTCAACTGGAAGAGGTTATGGAAGTCATGCATATCATGGAGGCTGTTTTCCGTTCGGCAGAGCAGAACTGTGTAGTATACTTATAGAAAACTCAATAGATAAGCCTGGGTTAAATATGGTGGCTGGCAGAAGTAAACGAATGCTTCTGCCAGCCCTGTTATGTCATGCATGGTAACTGTGGCATTATCTGATCATGAATTTACCATAGGTAAGTTGCTAAATTAACTGTGATTTCTGGCTGTTTGTTATCAGATATGGTATACTCTTCTTAGTAAAATGATAGGGAAAGAACCCGAACCAACTGGTATAACCATTTTTCTGAGCTTGACATATAGAATTGTATTGAGGAGGGGATTGAATGGCTCTTGAAATACGCAGACTGACACCAGACCTTGCAGAAGATTATATACATTTTTTTGATATTACACCTCACGATGATAATGTGAGTGATAATAAGTGCTATTGTGCGTGTTGGTGTAATGATGACTATGCGGGCAAAGATTTTTCATTCGCAGAAAACAGAAGAAAATATGCCTTGCAATATGTGAAAGGCAATAACATTCAGGGTTATCTTGCTTATAGTGACGATAAAATCGTTGGTTGGTGTAACGCAAATACCAAATCAGATTGTCTGAAATGCGTCAGCTGGCAGAGATTTATGGCATACGTTCCATTGGAGGAACCCAATTCGGACATAAAGGTAAAATCCATATTCTGTTTCGTAATTGCTCCGGAGATGAAAAGACAGGGGATAGCCACGCGGTTGTTGGAACGTGTCTGTAAGGATGCGGCTCAGGAAGGATTTGACTTTGTGGAGGCATATCCGTACAAGGAATTAAGTTATCAGTCATCAGATTATGGCGGTCATTTTGAGATGTATAAAAAAGCGGGATTTCATGTGCTGCTGGAGGCGGAACAGGGGCTTGTTATAAGGAAACAGTTAAACAAAGGAGTAAGTAAATGAGAATTCTGATTTTAGGGGCAAGTAGTTATGCCGGTCAGGCTATTGCGAAAACGCTTGCAGAAAACCATGAAGTATATGGAACCTATCACACACAGAAAAAAAGCTGCCTGGCTGAAAATAAAATGTTTCAGATGCAGCTTGGCGATTTTGATTCTATAAAAAGCATATTGGATCAGATACAGCCGCAAATAATCATTTCCAGTTTGAGAGGAGATTTTCAATTACAGCTGGAGGTACATAGCATTATTGCCGATTATTTATTAACAAACAAAGCTGGAAAAATAATTTTCATGTCTTCCTCCAATGTATTTGATGCAGCAATGGAAAAACCACATTATGAGTCAGATAAAACAAACTCGCAATCGGATTATGGGAAATTTAAAATGGTATGCGAACATATGCTTCAGGAAAAATTAAAAGAAAGATGTGTAATTATCCGCATACCCCAGATTTTCGGGAAAAATTGTCCCAGGATATTAAAATTGACTGAGGATACGGAAAATAAGACGCCAATTATTACCTACCCAAATTTGTATATGAATTATACATCAGATGTTCAAATTGCAGAATGGATCGCGTATATTATGAAAGAAAATCTTAGTGGAATATTTCACATTGGAACAAAGGATACCTGTAATTATATGCGTTTTCAATCAGAGCTTTCCAGAATTCTGAAATTAAAAGAACCTGTTTTCCAGAAAGAAGTGAGTTCCAGTAAGTGTTTTCAGGCAGTGCTGCCAGGCAGAAAGGAAATACCGGAAAAACTGCATATGAATGTAACTGACGTGCTGGAATATCTGGGACAAGTGCAGAAATAACATATATTTAATGGTGATGAGAGATTTCGGAAATAAAAATGCTCCCACGATTCTACTGCTTCATGGCGGGGGTCTGTCAGACTGGTCTTTAGAAGGCGAAGCAGCTGTGTGTTCCAGATGCGCTGTTTGAAAAATACTATTCCGACAGCATAAAAATATCGAAACAGAAAGCATGGGGAACTGGGCATCATTTTCATGCAAAAGATACAAAAGTGAATGCGGTCAATACGCAACCTTACAGTCATTGAAAAGAAAAGAGGGAGATATGGAAAGAAAAGAGAGTAATATAGATTTGACTACATTAATTGCGCATGGTAAGGTTGAGACAAAATTTACCGCAGAAACAGTTAGTGTATGGACAACAAATTCAATTACTTCTGTAGCTTTTAACATGATCGGTGACACTTATAAAAGACATTCTATAAGATTGCCTGATAAATATCATATACCATTTCGCTTAGATATGACCATAATGGTTGACTTTCCGGCACTTATATTACTTGTTGGGGACGGACATATAGCCTTTGCAACCCCCGATAACCACAAAATAGAAGATATCGCTAAACCGACCGGCAAGTCAAATCAGGATAATTGTCTATTTGATAATAAATTGCCGTTTGGTGAATTCGTGGATATTTCTGTAATTTGGAATTACAATGAAATGCAGATACTCATTGGTGGTAAAGAACGTTTTTATTCATGTAAATTACCATATATGAAAGTCGGGAATTTAAATGAGTTAAATTTGGAAGGATTTGGAATTGGATTAACTGTGTCCAAACGATCCACACTCATCATAAAATCAATTACTGTAACGGAGTTTGACGACAAAGTTCCTGTTATTCGCGATATTTTAAAAGAAACACCCCTTCAAAAGGTGAAAGCCGAAAGCCCAAAACCTACTTTTGAGACCATAATATCGGATTTACCGCTGGAATATAAAAATGAGTTACTGAGAATGGATGGTTTTTTAAAAGCTTTAAAACTATTGAGATTCAAACGTACGATTGATAAAAGGGGCGGGAAAATTACATACGTCTCCTCAAATTTTGGTATTTCATATGCAATACATGTATTAGAGGATCAGCTTTCCCACAATTTCAGCTGGTATATTGTAAGCGGTGGAAAGCCGGAAACGTGGCACCGCAAAGCTGATTATATGGAGGAAGTACTTTCGGAAATAGCAAAAACAGATATACAATGTGCAAAACGTATATTTTATGCTTTGAACGATTGTGTTGGCTGTTACGGTTCGCGTTGCCTTGCTAAAACACTCTATGAGTTTAATGACCAAAAACGCTTAACATGTCACGGACGTGTAATGCTCCGTATGTGTCACGACGATTTTCAGGATGCAAGAGAATTTTTTCGCCATTTAAATGTATTAATAGATCGAAAAAGTGCAGATGGAAGTTTGCAAACTGAGAAAATTTTATTGCTTAAGTCATGAAATATCGAACTATGGACATTCGACATTTTAACAAACTTATAAAGTGTCCCGGTTCTTTGATGGCCCTTGTTGTTTTAATTCATAAAGCAGCTCATTATATAGCCTTTCAGAGGCCTTTTCCAGCTGCTCCTTTCTACGAATAATACCAATTATTAAGCCAAATTCTATATTTGACATTTTTCGCCTTATTGTCAGATCAGGGACTGGATCTATAGCGGCAACAGGCAGGATGGAACAGCCAATACCTGCCTGGACGAACTGAATTATCGTTTTTCCATCGTTAATTTGTATCATGGATTTAAGTGGTATTCCAAAAGCACTGAAATGTTTATCAACTTCATTACGATAAGAACAATAAGATTCAGTAAGGAGTAAATTTACATCGCTTAAATCCTTAAGGGTGATCTCTTCCTTTTTGGCAAGCGGATGTTGAGCAGGCAGTAATAAATCCATTGGTTCCAGACAGATGGGTTCAAACAAAAGGTTGAAATTAGCTGGAGGAGCAAATCCTATTGCAATATCCAGCTGGTTATCGACTATTTTTTGTGTAATGATTTCCGAACTGCTAAGTTCAAATGTCAGCTTAATGCCAGGATATTTTTTACAAAATGATATTACTTTAGGAATTAACAACGATCTTCCAATTGTACTAATTGTCCCTAATCGTATATGCCCCATTTGACCGGTAACAAAGTTATTCATGATCTGTTTAAAAGAATCTGCATGTTCAAGCAGTGATTTTGCATTCATCCAAAAAAAATCACCTTCTTTTGAAAGAACCATTCTTCGGCCTGATTTTTCAAATAATTTAATTCCCAGCTCTTCTTCAAGCTGCTGAATATGTAATGTGACTGTAGAGGGCACATATCCCATCTTTTCTGCTGCTTTTAAGTAACTTCCCTCAGTCAGTATATTTTTAATTGTTTGAAGTTGTTTTAATTCCATATATTCTCCTAATGTTCATTTTTAATGAACTAAAACCATAATAATTTTATATTTTCAATGGAATAGAAATATTTTATCATAAAAGAATAAAAAAGCAAATTACATTGCAGTCAGATGGAAATTTACTGGGACAAAAGCCAGTCGATTGCAGGTGATATCGAAGGAGACGAAATGATAAAATATTTGAAAAAGAGTTTGGCAGGAATGGTATTAGCGGTGATGTTTTTTAATACAATCGCATGCAATAATGTGCTTAATAATGCGGAGGTGTCAAATACAGATATGAAAGATAATACAGATGATACCAAAATATTAGTAATCAATAATTTGGAAAAAACAACTGAAAATGAAACAACCAATGTCAAAGAGTCATCTTATAACAAAACAAAAACATTAGAAGAGAATGTTGATATTTTAAATAATATGTTAGAAACGAAATATGGAAGAAGATTCAAAGTCTCTGGGGAAGAAGACTATGAAACAGCTGGAAGAGCTGACTGGACATTGATTTTGAAAGATAGCAAAGTTGGAATTGATACCTCTACATGGAAATTTAACTATGATTCAGATTCAGATGATAGTAAATATATGAACGCTATATTGACAACTTTTATATTCTTTTGTGGAGATGAGATGGGAAATTCATTATGGCAGCTCACCGGTGATTTATTAGATGGAGGTGCAGATGAAACGCTTTATGGATTTGTACACAGCGGAAGTCAGGTGACTTATAAAAATGGTAAAGTGGCGGCATATGAATCTGGTAATAACCAAAGCACCATCTACATTTGGTTAACCCCTAGTAAATACTGAACTCTTTTCAGAAGTTCCATGTGTTCTTTTGCCTAGGACCTAATTAAAAAAACATAAAAATCGAAAAAGTGTTACTAATTATAGAGTTTATACGTTTATCTAATATAAGATGGTTAATATTAAGTCCTAAACAGACTTGAAGGGTTGTGTATTTTATGTTGGGTAATCATATTTGGATGTTACATTTATATTCATGTTTAGGAGTCTGCGATTTAGAAATATTGTATGAAAAAATGAGCCGATTAGGTTTAATATTATGTAGAAGTAATTCCTGGGCTGATTGTTACAAAGTAGAAAAGCCAATTGCCGTGAATTATATGGTGATACCAAGAATTAGAAATTGCAATTTTTCTATAGATTATGATAAATGGGAGTTAATTGCAAAAAATAATAAGCATTATATTTTTTCATCTAATAAAAAAGATGAATTTACTGATGTTCAAATGGATAAAAGTTATGATAATACATCTGTATCAAATGCCGCTTTTTTATTTGCTTTTCCAATTTGTTTTCTATATTTTTTTGAACGATTTAATTTAATTGAAAATGGATTTAATCTTGGCTGGTTAAATATAATGTTAGTAGGATCGGCTGATATTATATATATAGGCTATATGGGAGCATTTATTAGTGAACTGGTCCAGAAAAGGAAATTCTTAAGAGGTATAAAGAGTATAGAGCACAAACATAGTCATTTCTGGTTTTGCTTTGTTCTTTCATGCATTATAAACATATTGCAAGCCGTGTTATTGTGTATAGTAATTTATAAATTATTAGAATTATAGATTGATACATTTGGCTAAATCCTAATGTATTATCTGCAACAAAAACATCTTATATGCATAAAGTAAGGTATGATGCCACTGTGTGCATAAGGGGTGATTAAATGGGATTTCTGAATATGATGCTTGAAAAAGGCAGATTGAAAAAACCGCTTCACTTTGCATTGGAAAAAATCGTGGAGGAATATGTCCCTGCCGGTGAGATGCCCCCATATGCACAAGAACTTAAAAGTCTTGCAGACAAAGACAATCTTAAGCTGAAGGATATTGCAGAACTGGCTGTCACAGTGAGAACAGAAATTGATCATTTGAAATATGATGTGGAAGCTTTTGTCGTTATTTCAGAAAAAGCCAAAAGGGTTCAGTCTAATCTTACATTATGGAATGAAATTCTAAGTGAATTGACAAGACCATATCCATATCAGGCTGAGGTGACAGATACGGAAACTTTTATCCAATCCAAAGCCGTGAAAGAGATTCCTCGGATGCACCATGCCATTTCACAACTCCTTGAAGAAAAGAATGGACTGCAGCTGGAATCGCAGCTTGTCCTTCAGTTAGGAATTCTGCAAAAAAGCATATTTAATTTAGAGCAGATGTTTTTGACTATGATGCCTGAGATCAGGAATATAAAAGATAAGAAACTTAAGCTGGAAGAAGATATTGGACATTTTCGAAGAAATGTGGAAGAACTTAAAAAGATGGATGAAGCTGCCGATCTTAAGTTTTCTGCACAACTATCGGAAAAAGGCAAAGAACTGGTTACAAGAAAAAAGTCTCTTTCTGTCAGTGAAAAAGAGATTAATACCTATATGGAAGCTGTTCAAAAAACAGCCATTCAGATCTTTGGTGTCTTTAAAGAGGTATCCCAGCTGGCTGCTGACAGGGTAAGATCTGCGATTAACAGGCTGAGTGCAGAAAACAAAAAAATATTAAGGATAGCAGACGATACAAAGAGTTTCTCCGAAGGGAGAAAGAAACTGTCCCAGCTATATATGCTTCTTGAACTGCTCAATGACTGTATTCGGATTCATCAGAAATATGACCGGCAAAAGTAATAAGATGGTACTGCCGGATGTGGTTTCGGGGAATTGAAATCCTTTCACCGGTCAGGGTATCTCTTTTAAGCCCCGTTAACCCATTAACCGCCTTTCTTTTCGGGTATGTGGTACTGGGGCAGAGCATCAGCTTCATTCAGATAGTGGGGGTTGGTGTGATTATAGCAAGTATTTTTGTTTCACAGAGAAAAACGGCATAGTCCGTTTTTTTTGTGGTGAAAAGGCTGGAAGTAAATGTGATACTTTTCCATTGATTTTCATAGTATTTTATGAACATGCATTTTTGACAGGAGGCAGGTGGATCATTGGAAGAGAACAAAGATAATTTAAAGAATGGATTATGGGACGAGAATGCGGTCTACGATTATGTGGTTCATACATTTAAGGCCTATGCAGATGCCATGGTGCCACATTCACCGGATCTGGCAGAGCAGTATGGAAGGATTCAGTTTTACGGAGCATTGGAGTCCTATACGGCAGAGTATTTAATCATGTCTCTTAACAGCTACCCAACACCCTTTGCAATAGCAGCGGCAGAAACATTAAATCTGGCAGCAAAACAGTATCTCATGGAAAAGGGAGGGGATCCGGATTTAGAAAAAGGTTTAGGCGGGCTATATTTTACTAAATTATCTCAGGAAGACCGGCTGAAAATCGTTGACCGGATCACCAGCCCTGATGGCATCGTTTATATCCCGGCAGGCCTTACCATGAAGCAGGGAGATATCGCACCTGTACTTCCGGCACTCAACCGGCTCACTATGATGGGATATTATTCCGAGTGGTCCGGCTACGGATCTACAAGGTTTATGCCTCCGGATCAGCGTATACTGGAATATGAACCCATCGGCTGGAAGCAGGTGGGATATCCGGGACCTTCTATGGGATACCGGGTGGCTGGAGCCTTTGATTTTGCACAGAAACAGTGAGGCTTGGGAATTTGACTGGAGGTGTGTATGGAAAACGGATATGATGCAGATGTAATTGTGATTGGTGCAGGCGGCGGAGGCGCGGTTGCAGCGAAAGAGCTGGGAGAAAAGGGATTAAAAGTGCTGATTTTAGAGGCAGGCCCATGGTATGGGAACCGGAAATGGCCGAATCCGAATACAAATGCAGGTGCAGTGGAAAGCTCAAGCAACGATGATCTGGATATACAGCTGCTTAAAAGTACTTTTACAGATTTAGAGGACGACATGAATGATTTCATAATAGGAAAATTCAGATGGGGTCCGGCGGACAGAAATTTAAGCCCGTGGCAGAGAATCAATGAAAAGGGCGGCTTTGTCTGGCAGAGCGCAGGAGTGGGGGGTACGACGCAATTGTACTTTGCCAACTGTCCCCGTGCTTTTCCCGCAGCATTTGAACGTGACTGGCCCATTGGATACGAAGAATTAATTCCCTATTATGAAGAAGTGGAGCAGACCCTTCCCGTGCGCGAAGCTACAGCAACATCCAAAGAGAATTTGTTTTTCTACGGTGCCAGAAAGCTGGGGTTTGAGTATACCCGTGAAATAAATATAACCAAACCAGGATACCGTCTCCAGCAAAACGGCATTCTGGGCATCAATCCCATGTTAAATAATCCGGATTTTGACCTGGAAAATAATCAGGCAGTCGGCTGCACTCTTCGGGGGCATTGTGTCAATGGCTGCTGCATCGGTCCAAATGTGGGAAGTGTTGCTAAGCGTTCTACTCTGGTCAGCTATATTCCATATGCCCTGGCAACGGGAAATGTGGATATTATGCCCAACTCATTTGTCACAGCCATACATACCGGCGAAAATCAGGAGGAGGGGCTGTATGCAGCCAGCGTATCCGTCAGGAATACCTGGACCGGCGAAGTCAGTGAATTAAAGGCAAAGGTGATCGTTTTATCCGCAGGCGCCATTGAATCCCCCAGACTCTGGCTGAATTCCCGTCTCCCTGAGAATGAATGGGTGGGAAGAGGGCTGACCACTCATATATTTGACTGCGTCTCTGGGATTTTTGAAGAAAAGGATCTGATGAACATCCTCGGAGTGTCCGACGTAGAGCCTTACAAAGGACAGAATTCCGCAGCCAGACTGGATTACCCCGGACTGGGAGTGTTTGAACCCTTTGGAACAAGTCCCGGTATCTATGCTGCCCTGATATACGGAACGAGCCAGAAGGGGTACTATTTTCAGAATCAGACAAACGAAGAGGAGCCATGGGACAGAGAGGGCATTATTGCAGGAGACCTTTTAAAAGAGTTTATGCGCAATTATAACAGAACGCTCAGCATTTTGGTATTTCCAGATGACGATGTGAACCAGAAAAACGGAGTGACGCTGGACCCGGAGCGCATGGACGAAAATGGCTATAGTCCCATCATCAGTTATGAAATGAGTGAGGCTGACAGGGAGAGAAGAGACCAGCTGGTAGGACTTGCCGCTGAGCTTTTAAAAAAAGCCGGGGCAAAGACAGTCACCAGGGCCAATTGGCCGCCGGATGTCGGTATCCACATGATGAGCACCATGAGGATTGGATTTGTTACTGATTCCAATTGTGAAGCATATCAGGTAAAACGCCTGTTTATTGCAGATAACAGCGTCTTATGCAACGGACTGGGCGGACCCAATCCCACCCTTACCACCCAGGCTCTCGCTGTAAGAACTGCAGAAAAAATTGCAGAAAAATATTTCCCGCCGGTTAAAACGGATTAAAACAAAAAGTGAACACAAAAATGCGCCTTGAAACCAAGACGCATTTTTATATCATTTAAGTCAGCTTCCTGCATACATAAGATAGATAAAATGATTCGCTTCTCTTAAAAGGTGATCGGTATAAAGAGAAAGCATAATCGCCTCAATTTTACAGGTAATCAGCCCGTTTGTGGTGTCTGACTTAAAATCACTGATTGCTATGGCATCGGAAAGAATTTCCCGGTCAGAAGGGAAGGTTTCGGGTTGCATTTCGGCCTGCCCAAGTAAATCAAAGGTATTGGAGAATTGGTTGGCTGTGTTGAAATATGCTGTTTCTGTAGGGTCAAATTGTCCGCGCATTACTTTTGCGTGATCGGACATATTCTGGGTCCAGAATGATTTATAATCAGACAGGAGAGTTTCGTCCCTGTTTTGAAGCCGTTTTAGGATTTCAAGGTAACGTTTGGCTTCTAAGAGAATATGTAAGATATCGGCTGTGTACATCATGGTGAAAAGGCCGCAGGATACACGCCTGTTTAAGAGATCCGCCTGAAACTGGACAAAGGACGTGGTCAGGTTTAAAAGATTCTGGTTCAGCATGAAAACATCCTGTTCATTTTTGTTGGTGGCCGTATAGTATTCAGTGCAGGGCTTAATGTCATAGGTCATGCGGGTCAGCCGGGAATTGATTGTGATACCTGTATTAAGCTGTGCCAGCCGTTCCGCCTCTTCCGTATACTGGGTATAAAACTGTCCGGATTCAAGAACACTTAAAGGGATGACACCGTCCGACAGTTTAATGGCTGCTTCAAGCAGCTGGTCGTATTGCTGTTTGTAAGTATCTGCCTGATCTGCATATTCTTTTCCGGGCGGGGGCATAGTAGCCTCAATAAATATGGCATGCTCCTTTAATATCCGGATCCAGAAAAGATGATACTGGAGTGAGCATTGTATATAAGATTCTTTTGAGGTCATATGGGTTGCTCCATGATTATTGAATTACTGCATTCTATGCCTGTGGGATAAGAACTATTCGTCCGGATAGCTTCATCATATTGTGAGAAATAAAAAAAGATGCTATAATTCTCATAGCATAAAGGAGGTGGCGGTTTTGGACAGGCAGACATTTTCCCTCAGAAAGCCCGGTATGATCGAGGAAGAAAAATACAGGAAGTATGCAGTTTTCATACCGGTACTTACCATTAACGGGGCTAAGTATCTGTTGTTTGAAAAACGTTCCAGCAAATTAAAGCATCAGCCTGGTGAGATATGTTTTCCGGGAGGGAAGCTGGAGCCGGGTGAAACACTTAAAAAATGCGCTGTCAGGGAAACCATGGAGGAGTTAAATGTATCTTCCGGACAGATTAAGGTGCTTGGACCGGGAGATATTTACATTTCTCCCTTTCGTCTCATCATCCATTCGTTTATCGGTGAGCTGAAAGACTACAAAGACACATTCAGCACCGACGAAGTGGAGGAAATAATCAAGGTACCTCTTGATTATTTAAGAAGCATGACACCGGAAACCTATGAAAGCATGCTGGTAACAGAACCCCCCGAAGATTTTCCCTATGAATGGATCCCTGGAGGCAATCAATATACGTGGACGAAAGGAACCCGGGATATTTTGTTTTACCGGTATGAGTCATGGGTAATCTGGGGAATGACGGCGCAGATACTTAAGTCCTGTCTGGAACTGATGGAGCAGTATAATCTGTTTGACTCTATGAATGCAGAAAGGTGATAATTATGAAAAAAGAGATATATCTGGCAGGCGGATGCTTTTGGGGAACAGAAAAATATCTGGAAAATATTCCGGGAATTTTAAGTACAGAAGTGGGATATGCCAATGGAACAACTAAAAATCCCACCTACGAAGAGGTATGCCATAATAATACCGGACATGCGGAAACCGTCAAAGTGGAATATGAAGATTCCATGATAGGACTCCCCTATATTCTGGAGCTTTATTATGATGTCATAAATCCAGTCAGCGTAAACCGCCAGGGCGGTGATACCGGTACACAGTACAGAACCGGCATTTATTATACCGATGATGGAGATAAGCCGGTTATTGAGAAGTCAGTGGAAGAACTTCAAAAAAAATACAAAGAGAAGATTGCCATTGAACGTGTACCACTTCTTAACTATTATAAAGCGGAGGAGTATCATCAGAAGTATCTGGATAAGAATCCGGAAGGCTACTGTCATATATCAGGGGACAAATTCCAAAAGGCAAAGCTTGCAGTGGATAAAAGCAAAAAATTTCCGTCCAAATCCAAGGAAGAGCTGCGCAGAAGTCTGACGGAAACCCAGTTTGAGGTAACCCAGAACAGTGCAACAGAGCCTCCTTTTCAGAATGAGTACTATGATGAATTCAGGGAGGGAATCTATGTTGATGTAACAACCGGAGAGCCGCTTTTCTTATCCTGCGATAAATTTGAGTCCGGATGCGGCTGGCCTAGCTTTTCCAGACCGCTGACTGGCGATTTAATTCAGGAGCTGGAAGATAAGAGTTTTGGCAGACGGCGCACGGAGGTGCGAAGCAGTCTGGGAGATGCTCATCTTGGTCATGTTTTTACAGACGGACTTAAGGAGATGGGCGGACTGCGCTATTGCATCAACAGTGCGGCTCTTAAATTTATTCCAAAAGAGGAGATGAAATCGGAAGGCTATGAAGCTTATCTGGCATTACTGAATGCAGATGCTTCCAAACAGGATTGATATTTTCCGGTATGATGAATATAATAGTAAAAAACATCAGGTGAAGTGAATGTTACGTGAGAATAACGGCAGTAAGATTCATTCCTGTAATGACGTAGATCCTGCCCCCCAAAGATATTTGAACCCTGCTGATATTTATATTGTTAAGGGGTATGGGATAGAAGTTTTTTTAGAAAATCTCAATTCACCGGCAGGCATTGTTTTTGATGAGGAGGGAAGTCTTTATATTGCTGATTCCGGTTTGTCAACCGGTAATCCCCAGGTGTTTAAACTGGTGAACGGCGAGATGGAATTAATTGCTGAAAATTTTATGATTCCCATTTCAGGAATCAATTATTTAAATGGTGTTCTTTATGTGTCACACAGAGGCTTTGTTACCCGAATATTTAAGGATGGTACAAGACAGAATATAATTATGGGTTTGCCAAGCAACGGAGATCATTACAATGGTCCGGTTGCATTTTCGCCTGATTATAAGATCTATTTTGGACAGGGGGCTGTCACCAACAGCGGCGTTGTGGGCAATGACAACGAGTGGGTTCCGGTATCTCCATTGCTATGTGATTATACGGGAGATTATGTTATACTGAACGGCCAGAATTTTACAACGGATAATATTCTGACAGAAGCAGTGACCGATGATCTTGCGTTTACCGGAGCCTTTTCTCCTTATGGGATTCCAAATATTGAGTTTGAAACAAGAAAAAAGCATGTCAAAGCCTCCGGCAGTATCATAAGGGCAAATCTTGATGGCTCCAATTTAGAGCAGGTTGCCTGGGGATTTCGCAATCCCCTTTTTTTAAAGTTCAATAACAGCGGTCAGCTATATGCTATAAATAACGGGTTTAATCCGGTAGGCAGCAGGCCTATTGAGAATGCGACAGATGATTTCTATTACATAACTCCGGATCTCTGGTATGGCTGGCCGGATTATTCAGGAGGGGAACCGGTCAATTCTCCAAGATTTACACCATCCGGGGGCCATCAGCCTACCTTGATTTTTAAAAATCAGCCCAATATTCCGCCAAGACCCTATGTAACCTTTCCGCCCAACTCAACTCTTATGAGTTTTGATTTTAATTATAATCAGAGATTCGGACCTTACGGAGATGTTTATGTGGCGGAATATGGCAGTACCATACGGTCCGCGTTGGGAGACGGACTGTCCTATGCCAGTGCGGGGCACCGGATATCAAAGATTGATATGCGTGCAAGAACCATCAGCACATTTGCCATCAATATGAGCGGATTCCCGGCATCCCTTTCAAAGGGAGGCGGACTTGAGAGACCATGCCATCTGGTGTTTGGACCCAATGATTCCCTGTATATCGTTGACATGGGGTTAAATATTTTAGATGATCCTAATATTTTTATCCCCGGAACAGGAGTGGTCTGGAGAGCATTTCGCACCAATAATTAATTATACAAATAAGGAGTATTACATAAGATGTTAAATGATATACTGGAATATAACAAAGAGTTTGTTAAGAACAAAGGCTATGAAAAATTTATTACAAATAAATATCCGGAAAAGAAAACGGCCATAGTTTCCTGTATGGACACAAGACTGACAGAGCTGCTACCTGCCGCACTTGGGTTTAAAAACGGAGATGCAAAAATTATTAAAAATGCAGGAGGGGTCATTTCCCATCCCTTCGGCAGTGTTATGAGAAGTCTTCTAATCGGGATCTATGAACTGGATGTCAGGGAGATCTTAGTGATCGGCCACACGGACTGCGGGGCCAGATATACGGACAGCCGCAAAATGATTGAGATGATGAAGGATCGGGGAATCAGGCAGAAGGACATTGATTTAATCAAGTACTATGGAATCGATTTTGAATCCTGGCTGGGTGGATTTAAGGATTTAGACCAGTCTATTAAAAAATCAGTGGAACTGATCCGCAACCATCCACTGGTTCCGGATGAGATCCGGGTCTATGGGCTGGTGATTGATTCTGTCACAGGTGAGTTAAGTAAAGTAGTTTAATCCGTTTTTTGCAGGAAGAGGAGTAGGGTTTATGAAGCTGGGAATCGTTGGTTCGGGAATCATTGCAAAGGAGTTTCTTTCCATTGCCCATCATCTGAAGAATACCATGATTTTGTCTCTCTGCTGCACAAAAAGAAGCGAAGACGAGGCCAGAGTGCTTGCAAAGGAGTATTTAATCAGGCAGATTTTTACCGATTATGAGGAGTTTCTAAGGAGTGAAGCTGATACGGTATATTTGGGCCTGCCTAATCATCTTCATTTTTCTTATGCATATCGTGCACTGATGGCAGGAAAGAATGTGATTGTGGAAAAACCATTTACTCCGGCTATAGAGCAGGCTTTGGTCTTAAGCCGGACGGCCAGGGAGAAACATTTATTTTTATTTGAGGCTGTGACCACCCTTTACCAGCCTGATTACAGGAGCGTAAAGAAGCTGCTTCCGGCTCTGGGCAGCATCAGGCTTGTCCAATGCAGCTATTCCCAGTATTCCAGAAGGTATGACCGCTTTAAGAACGGGGAGGTGCTTCCTGCCTTTGATCCTGCGTGTGCCGGTGGTGCGCTGATGGATATTAATATCTATAATGTCCATTATACTGCGGGACTTTTTGGAATGCCTGAATCGGTTCATTATTTTGCTAATATAGAAAGAGGAATTGATACATCCGGAGTGCTTTTGCTGGATTACGGAAACTTTCTTTGCAGTCTCACCGGAGCAAAGGACTGCAGTGCTCCAAATTCCTGTATCATTCAGGGGGACAAGGGATATTTAATACAGAACAGTCCGGCGAATATCTGTAAGGGAGTCCGTATGGTTTTAAATGACGGATCGGAAGAGACGGTATTGGATCATTCATATAGTCATCGAATGATCAGTGAATTTCTGGAGTTTGAAACTATGATCCTTTCCGGAGATTTAGAGACCTGCTATCGTTATTTAGATCATAGTCTGTGTGTATGCAGAATTCAGACAGAAGCAAGGAGAATGGCTGGAATTGTGTTTCCGGCAGAGGCAGAACAAGCCAGTGATTTTGGAAAATAAAAAGCGCGTCTTACCAGGCAGTCTGTCCTGGCAGGACGCGCTTTTTATCTGGTCTCCCAAGTATTAGTTAGTTTTTGGTTTATTCATTTGTCTATATAAAAATGTAAGAACAAGTCCGGCCAGGGAGATAACAATGGCTGTAAGGAACGCATTTTTATAGCTTCCGGTAGCAGCAAAAATTTTGTTTAAAATAATTGGTCCTACAGTGCCTGCAAGAGCGAATCCGATAAACATGATTCCGTAATTGACGCTGTTGTTTTTCGGTCCGAACTGATCGGCAGTAAAGCCCGGGAATACACCCATGAAAGCTCCGAAACAAATTCCGATGATTGAGATGGCTATATAGAATAAAACCACATCGCCCTTATTGCAGAAATAAAGCAGGATCAGACCAGTCACAGACAGTACACAGGCAAGAGCCAGGGTGTTAATGCGTCCGATTCTGTCGGAAACAGATCCTGCAAGGATTCTGCCCAGAACATTAAATAAGGCCAGAGTGGAAACGGCAGCCGTTGCAGAAACAACTGACATTCCCACAATGTTCTGAGCCAGAGGGGAAGCCATGGGAATAAACATCAGGGCAGCAAATGCACCGCAGGTAAGCAGCACAATCATGATGTAGAAAACAGGTGTTTTTAACATCTCTTTCCAGTTTTTATTAACGGAGGCCTGTTTGCCTGCAGAGGGAGGTGTATATCCTTCCGGAACGAAATCGGGGGGGCATTTCTCCATAAATATAGAGCCCAGACAGATAATTATTGTAAAAACAGCACCAATAATTTTAAATGCAGAAGTAACTCCTGTTGTTGATATAATCATGGCTGCAATGGGTGGAATAATGACGGAACTGATTCCAAACGTAGCTGTGGTAAGTCCTCCAACAAGCCCTCTCTTGTCCGGGAAGAACTTAATGGATGTGCTGATGGTCGCACCATATACCATTCCAAGACCTAACCCCAGTAAAATGCTGTATGTTCCGATTAAAAAGTTCACGCTATTCGCATAGCCTGACAGGAACATACCGCCGCCGAACATGATACCTCCGATTAAGACCGCTAATTTCGGACCAATAGTGTCGTTAATGGTACCTCCTGTAATCATGGTAATAGGACCTACTGCGTTGGCGATTACAAATATAATGGATAAATCTCTGGCAGTCAGTGTCACCCCTGTTATCTGACTTAAATGTTCTGCCATTGGAACAGAAAGTACGCTCCATGCATACAAAGAACCGATGCACAGGTTAATGAAACAGCTGGCGGTCAGGATCAGCCATCTTTTTTTGTTGTAATTCATGTTACCCTCCTAATTGTTATTATTATAACAATGTTTATATCATGATCATTAATACATGTCAATATAAACATGTATTAAATTTCATTATTTTGTACAACACTGTTATATTGACATATTCTCCATATTTGCTATAGTTATATCTAGAAATTAAAAAAATTGGGGAAAATAAAATGAGAAGTTTGAAATATGCCATATTAGGTCTGCTATGCCGTCATCCTATGACCGGTTATGAAATAGCCAAGGAATTTAATAATGAACTTGCAGAATTCTGGTATGCCAATCATAGTCAGATCTATCCGGAACTGAAAAAGTTAAATGAAGAGGGACTTGTCCATTACGACATTGAAATCAGCGGAGAGATTCTGGAAGCAAAACGTTATACCATTACGGAAGCGGGATATAAGGAATTTGTTAAGTGGCTGAATAAGGATGAAAAGATGCAGAAGACGCCCAAAGATATATTTCGTCTCCGAATGTATTTTTCAGGTAATCTGGATTTGGAAGCAAGAATACATCTTTTGGAAAATCAGCGGCAGCAGCATGT
The DNA here is from genome assembly GCA_023460575.1 of Bacillota bacterium. Lineage (GTDB taxonomy): Bacteria > Bacillota > Clostridia > Lachnospirales > Lachnospiraceae > Lacrimispora. The sequence goes on along the minus strand of JAEWPQ010000011.1, from coordinate 1,048 downwards.
TATGCGCTTAAATACATTAAAAATGAGATTTGAACAATACACTGAAGTTCCGCCTCGTAATTCGGACCGGTTCGGGGATTTTCTTGTGCTGCGCGGTGCAATTATGCGGCAGCAGAACTTCATCGCCTGGATTGATGAATGTATTGGTTTTAGCAAAGAAGACTATTGACATTTCCATACGGCTGTGGTATCATTTCCGAAATAGTGAAAAGGCAATGAAGAGGAATAGTACGTATACGGAGAATTTCAGAGAGAAGGTGGCTGGTGTGAACCTTTATTGAAGTATATGGAAGCAGTCTCGGAGCTTTGAACCCAACGGAAGATTTTCCAAGTAGGCTTCAACGGATTCCCACGTTACAGGGACGCGGTATGTCAGTACCGTATGGAGTGCAGAGAATTCTCTGAATTTAGGTGGTAACACGGATTGTATATTCGCCCTAAGCGTTTTAACGCTTGGGGCCTTTTTTTATGCAAAATTAAGAAAGAGGGAATGTATTATGAGAAAATTTGAAAAATCAAAAAAACTGGATTATGTATGCTACGACATCAGAGGACCGGTTATGGACGAAGCAAACCGAATGATCGCCCAGGGAGTGGAAATTTTAAAACTGAATATCGGCAACCCGGCTCCATTTGGCTTTCGCGCACCGGAAGCGCTCTTAAAGAAAATGAATGATAATTTAGTCAATACAGAGGGATACTCCGATTCCAGGGGCTTAATATCCGCCAGGGAAGCAATTGTGAAGTATTGCCGGAAAAAAGGAATTCATGAGGTGGGAACAGATGATGTCTATACAGGAAACGGAGTCAGTGAATTAATCACTCTGTCTATGCAGGGCCTTTTGGATTCCGGTGATGAAATCCTGGTTCCCTCGCCGGATTACCCGCTCTGGACTGCGTCTGTGACTCTGGCGGGCGGTACGGCAGTTCACTATATCTGTGACGAAGCTGCAGACTGGTATCCGGATATCAATGATATTAAGAGTAAGATTACAGACAGGACTAAGGCAATTGTAGTTATCAATCCCAATAACCCCACAGGAACCCT
>JAEWPQ010000010.1 GCA_023460575.1 Bacillota bacterium | reverse complement strand
CTTGAGCATAAGACCATAAAGACACTGCTCCACTGTCAGCTTATCGCCCTCTGCCATATTTAAGGTGACCGCCCCTGCTTCCAGATTAGTAGTCGCTGCCTTAGAAAAGGTAACGGTATCGGAAAGATTCGTCCGTTCTGCCACCAGAAGCGCCGTCATCAGCTTGGTGATGCTGGCCGGATAATACCTCGTCTCACTGTTTTTAGAAAAAAGGAGTGCGCCGGTATCGGCATCCATTAACACGGCTCCCTCTGAAGAGATCTGTGGCGCACTTACTGTGGAAGCTGCAGTGGAAGTCTCTGTGGAAGTCCCCGTAGAAACCGGTGTGGATTTCTGGCTGCCTGCGTTCTGATCTGCCTGTCCGCTTATAACCGCACCCGGTCCGGCTGCTGCCTGTGTCTCCTTTGCGGAACCCGGGAAGGGCGAAACCGTAGGTATCTCTGTTGCGTAAGAGATGCCGGATGCTATCATGGAAAAGCTGATTACCAGACTCATTAATCTGCATGTGTGTTTTGTCATAGCCTATTGTCTCCTGTATCTTTCTGCCTGTTTTTTCTTTTATCAGTATATCATAAAATCCAGTGATTACTGCTTAAAATTTTCTTACAATCTCAAAAATGCACCACTCATAAAAGTGATGCATGTTCTACAAAATACCCTGTATTAATCTTCTTTTTCCAACTCTTCCAGCCTGTCCATGGCAATATTTAAAATCTCCGCATGGTCAAATGCCAGCTGCTCCTGGTCCAGCATGTCAATTGCCGGAAGAAGTTCAATGTCAACATCTCTCTTCCACATCATGCCAGCCCGTTCAAAAGTTTCCGTGATCCGATAGCTGATAAAAATATGTTCGTCCTCATTTTCTATGGTAAGCGCATAGGTTGCTCCGTTTTCAAGGTCGGAAAGCTTCTTTTTCTTAACTTCAAACCAGCACGCCTTTTTGGCATCATCACCAGCCTGTACAGTCAGCTGATCCTTTGCTACAGCAGCTAAGTAAGAAACGGAAATCACTCTGGTCCTGGGATCCCGCTTTACGCCGCCCCATGTATAAAGCTGTTCCATATAGATTCCGTTTAACCCGGTTTCTTCCAACAGTTCTCTGGCTGCCGCTTCTTCCAGGGATTCATCCATGTTCACAAATCCTCCCGGAATCGCCCACTGGCCTATGCAGGGGTGATTTTTCCGTTTGATAAGAAGAATATCTGTCTTTGATTCCTCCTGGTCCCATGCAAATATCAGCATATCCACCGTTACCGACGGGCGTTCGTAATCTCCCGGACGGTATTGTAAAAGAAACTCTTTTTCCGTCAGTCCTTCTTCATTCTTTCGTTCCATTCTGCCCTTCTTCCTACCAGTTTTTTAAAATACGATGGACCGAAGCGCTCCAAGTACACCTGCACTGGCAAGTCCCATAATAACTCCTGCCATTAAAACGCCTCCCATCACAGCTAAAATACTGGATTTAAAATCAATATCAAGCAGGCTGGCTGCCAATGTGCCAGTCCAGGCACCGGTACCAGGAAGAGGAATTCCAACAAATATCAAAAGAGCAATGAACAATCCCCTTCCGGCTTTCGCCTGCAGTTTTTCTCCGCCGCGCTTTCCTTTTTCCAGACACCACGTAAAGAAGCCGCCGATTACCGGCTTATCTGTTCCCCACTCAAGAACCCTCCTGGCAAACAGATAGATAACCGGTACTGGAAGCAAATTACCGATTATCGCAATAAGGTAGGACTGGAACAAAGGCAGTCCCATCACTGCAGAGTAAGGAATTGCTCCCCTCAGTTCTATAAGCGGAACCATGGAAATTAAAAATACTGTTATATATTTTTGTAACATCATCTATTCCTTTCATAATAAAAGTCTGCTTTTATACTATACACAAAGATGGACAGTCTATCAACTGTTTTATAAAAAGATTATATTTACGTACATGATTTGAAACCTTTACTGAATAAAATATTAACATTTCTGAAATACTATTGTACTGATAAAACGAGTGTGATATAATCCTCAAAAGTTGACTACTATTATCCCACACACAGTTAAGAAGGATGTCTTTTATGAATATAAAACAGTTATTTACCAAATACCGGCATGTATGGATTCTCAGCTACGCCTTCCTCTATATACCATGGTTTTTCTACCTGGAAAAAGCGGTGACCAGCAACTACCATATCATGCATATAGCCATTGATGACTATATTCCGTTTAATGAATATTTCATTATTCCATATCTGATGTGGTTTGCTTATGTGGCGGTTTCCATCTGTTATTTTTTCTTTCATGATGTAAAAGAATATTACAGACTGTGCACCATGCTGTTTACAGGTATGACCATAAGCCTTGTAATCTGTACCGTCTTTCCAAACGGGACGGATTTCAGACCACTTGTTGATCCGAATAAGAATATTCCTTCTGCAATTGTTCATCTTCTCTATTCTGCAGACACCTGTACTAATGTATTCCCAAGCATACATGTGTATAATTCCATCTGTGTGCACATCGCAGTCTGCCGGAGTGAAAGTTTGAAAAAGTACGGGCTGTTAAGAGCCGCATCCTTTATTTTAATGATCTCAATCTGCCTGGCAACAGTATTCTTAAAGCAGCATTCTGCTTTTGACGGTCTTGGCTCCATAGCCATGGCATATATTATGTATCAGTTTGTTTATTCCGAATCCCTTGTTCCAAACAGAAAAAAGGTTTCCGAAAAAGCAATCAGTTAAAAAAAGACCTTCCCATTGCCGGGGAGGTCTTTTTTAGAACCATATTAATTAAAGCCAAAAAATTTTTGAGTCATTTTATAAATGGCGATGGGGAATTTCATTCCGCCCTTGCCCGGCAGATTGACTCCCTGTCCCAGGAATCCATAACGAAGCCTTAAATAAAGCTTTAAATTCTGTTTTCGCAGGCTCTGCCATAATTCTTTCTTTTTCTCCATATTTTCCTCTGTTCCTGACTTTATTGCAAGAATGGAGGTTATAACCATCATAATCTCTAAATACCTCACCATGTAACGGCGAAGCTTGTGCTGCTTTATCTTCATTACGTCGTAATAGGAAAGCATCAGCTTTGTTACACGGATCTGCTGATCTATCCTCCCTATCATGATCTGTTCATTGACTGACTGATCCTCCCTGCCTATGAAGTAGCGGTAAAAGTTCACGTTTAAATAATACATGGTCTTCACATGGGGAAGCGGCTGATATACAAAAATATTGTCTACGTAAAAGGTATGTTTGGGCAGTTCCAGACCGCACTGCCTTAAAAGCTCGGTCCTGTAAATGACAGAGTGCATAAGAATGTATTGTCCCAGTATAAATACCTTCACGTCATCCCAGTCTATCAGTTCATTCTCCGGGAGTGCAGTCCGGTAATTCATTACCTTTTTCCTTTTTGAACCCTGTTTTTCATATACAAAATTGCTCACCAGCATGTCAAGTGTCTTTTCACCGTAAACAAAACTCCTGAGCGTATTGAGAATTTCCATATAAGCAGATTCATCCACCCAGTCATCGCTGTCCACTACCTTAAAATAGATTCCGGATGCATTCCTTAATCCTGCATTAACCGCTTCTCCATGCCCGCCATTCTCCTGATGGATCGCCTTGCAGATTCCCGGATAATTCCGTTCATATTCATCTGCAATTTCGGCTGTACGGTCCTTTACTGAACCGTCATCTACAATAAGGATCTCCACCTCTTCTCCGCCTGGCAGCAGGGATTCGATGCAGTTCCTCATATAGGCTTCTGAATTATAACATGGAATTGCTACAGATAAGAGTTTCACACAATATCCTCCTTTAGGTTGTTTTTCCAATAAATCCGGACAATACAAAATACAGTCACAACAACTGCCGCAGCTATAACAGCCACAGTCACTGCAGCATGTCCCTTTTGAAATAAAAATCCGGACAGCTTCGTGTCGGTTATGAAAAGCGAAAGTAAATTAGCCGAGATATGAAGCATGAAGGCTGCTGACAGGGCTTTCGTTCTCTCATATAGCCAGGCTGCCGCAAGACCGATTAAAAAAGCATAAACACCCTGGGGAAGATTTCCGTGGTAAAGTCCAAATAAGGCGGCTGATATGACAGCCGAAAGTCCAAACGAAAATTTATCCCGAAGGCAGGCAAATATCATCCCTCTGAAAATCAGTTCCTCTGCTGCCGGAATAACAAAACCGGATGCCAGAAACTGTAGCGCAAACGGCGGAGAATACAGGGCATTCGCCGCTTCCTGATATGCCTTTGATATCCTGGTCAGTCCCATGACTTCCACAACCCAATTACCCAGGATGCAAAGAGCGGCCCCCAGCAAACATATGGAAACAGGACTTTTTGTAAGCTTGAAACTCTCTGCCAGTGAAGATCCCCTGTTTTTCTGATCATAAAAATAGACCCAGAGCAAAACCGGAATATTCAGTACTGCAGATAATCCCGTAGCTAAAAGAGGTCCCAAAGGCACCGCCAAATACAGGAAAGTAGTGGCTAACGTATAGGTAAACAAAGGAAGAATCAGATGCAGAATGATTACTATCATAAGTACCTTTCCTTTCATTTTCTGTATCTTCTTAAACATTATACCACCTGATTTCAGGATATTCACTTAATTTTTTTAAAATTATTTCTAAAATCTATTGAAATCTTTTCTCATTTCCCTGTATGTCCGAAAGCGGTTGCTTTTTTTATCCGCTGATAATATAATGTCTTTATAATTTCTGATTAAAACTACATGAAACTGAGAGGAAATGATATGGCAAAAAAACGTATTGTGATAGCTTTGGGACATCATGCTTTGGGAACAAACCTTCCGGAACAGAAGACGGCAGTTGCCAGCACTGCCAAAGTAATTGCAGATTTTATTCAGTCCGGCTGGCAGGTGGCCGTTACTCACAGCAATGCTCCCCAGGTTGGAATGATTCACACTGCAATGAATGAATTCGGAAAACAGCATGACGGATATACCTCTGCCCCCATGTCTGTCTGTTCTGCCATGAGCCAGGGCTACATCGGCTACGACTTGCAAAACGGAATCCGTGCAGAACTCATGACCCGGGGCATCTATAAATCCGTAGCTACGATTTTAACCCAGATGATGGTAAACCCATATGACGAGGCTTTCTACACACCCATGAAGCCCATCGGCCGTTTCATGTCTGCAGAGGAAGCAAAGGAAGAAGAGGAAAAAGGAAACTATGTGGAAGAGGTTACAGGCAAAGGATTCCGCAGAGTTGTCGCTTCCCCAAAGCCAGTTTCTATTGTTGAGATTGATATCATTAAGGCAGTTATGGATGCAGATCAGATTGTGATCGCCTGCGGCGGCGGCGGCATTCCTGTTATGGAGCAGGGCTGCTACTTAAAGGGCGCCAGTGCTGTGATTGAAAAGGACAGAGCTGCCGGACTGCTGGCGAAAGAAATCGATGCCGACGTTCTGATGATTTTAACTAACGTAGATAACGTAACCTTAGACTTCGGGAAACCGGAGGCCAGACCAATCGGCCGCATGAGTATCAGGGAAGCTGCCGCTTATATTGAGGACAATCAGTTTGAATCCTCTTCCATGCTTCCAAAGATTGAGGCCTCCCTGGATTTCATTGAACATGGAAGAAACCGGAAAGCGATCATTACTTCCCTGGAAAAAGCAGAAGAAAGTCTGGATGATAAAGCAGGTACTATTATAACAGAAGCCTAAACAAAGAAAAGGATTTTTGCCCGGACAGGAAACACCGGACAAAAATCCTTATTTCTATTGCAGTTCCATTTCCATTGAAAAGACAGTCACAGCCTTTCCTGTGATTGTCACTTTAACCGGTTTCTCTTCTTTTATTCCCACAGTAACTGAAATATTTCCCATACGCCCAATGGCTTCTCCCTGTACCGCCTCAAAAGAAAACTCCTCTTTATCCTTTCCAAACAATCCATACGTAACGAAATAAGCCCCTAAAGGGCCATTGGCATTTCCTGTCACCGGATCCTCCGCAATCCCAATGGCAGGCGCAAACATCCTCCCATGAACAAGGGTTGCTTCCTCCGGATGAAGTGTGAACACATAATATCCGTTGCAGCCGGTCCGGGCACTGATTTCTGTCAGTTTTGCAAGGTCAGGCTTTAAATTGTGCAGCAGTTTTAACTCCGTAATGCCAATCATCACCTTAGAATGGCCGGTTGATGCTATGGCAATGGAACAGTCCCTCCTGAGTTTTTCTTCCGGAATCCCAAGAGCTGCCAAAATCTCCAGCTGAACCGGTAACGGCAGCGGCTCTCCCACCATCACTTCTCCCTGTGTCATAGTGATGGTATAATCTCCACCCTCTGACCGGATTTCAACAGGAAGGATTCCAGCCCCTGTTTTCTGTATGACCACTCCAGAAGTCATACCACATTCCAATGCTCTCACATAATGGGCTGCGATTGTCGCATGACCGCAGATGGGCACTTCACACCGGGGTGTAAAAAAACGGACATGAACGTCATACTCTCCCTCTGATCCCGGAAAAAGAAAGGCTGTTTCCGAATTATTTAACTCTCTGGCTATTTTAAGCATCATACTGTCACTTAAACCGTCGGCATTGGCCACCACTCCTGCCGGATTGCCGGTAAATCTCTCTCTGGTAAATGAATCCACCTGGTAGATCCGATATGATTTTTTCATAAAAATCCTCCTCACTCTTGTCTTTTATATCTTAATACTGTTAGTTCCTCTTGACAAGTAATTACATTTCTGTTATATAATTACCCAAAAGATACTAACTATCAAAAAATAATATAGAGGCAGAAAAACTATGAAGAATAAAGAAATAATGCCCAAAACCCTGGAATGTCATGTTGAAAAAATGTTTAATATTATCGGCGGAAAATGGTCTTTTCTTATAATAAAAAATCTCTTTCCAGGCACAAAGCGATTCGGAGAGCTTCGAAGCAGCTTACACGGAATCAGTCCCAAAACACTGACTGCCTGTCTGCGTTCTTTAGAATCCCATGGCATTTTGACAAGAAAAGTCATCCCCACCATACCGCCTGAAGTCCGTTACACGCTGACAGAGAAAGGCATGGATTTACAAAACGTCGTTAATCAGATGAAAATATGGGGAGAAAAATGGTCTGAACGTTAATCCAGCAGCATATATTCCCGAAACTCTGTCATATATTGAAACAAACGTACATGACGGAGTTTTACTATGAAATGGTTCAACCGATTAAGACTGACGGAAAAAATCAGAACATTTTCTGTTTCACCAGAAAAGGGAAAGAAAGCCCTGATGGTATTTCTGCTCCTTTTATGCGCCTTTTTTGCCGGGCGTCTGGGGGCTATGCTGACCGGGCATCATCGTGCTGTAGAAACTGCTGCAGAGGGTAACTGGGGATTAAGCTTCCAGCAGGAAGGGCAGGCTCCGGTGGCCAATGCCACCATGGACTATTTAAAGCAATACAATGCATATTATGCACAAAAAACCCCGGATAAGATCTTATATCTCACCTTTGACGCCGGATATGAAAATGGAAACACTGCCGCGATTCTGGACGCATTAAAAAAACACCACGCACCGGCTACCTTTTTTGTAGTGGGCAACTACATAGAGACTGCACCGGAGCTGGTCAAACGTATGATAGCCGAAGGACACACCGTAGGCAACCATACCTATCACCATCCGGATATGTCAAAGATGAGTTCGAAAGAAGCTTTTGAAAAAGAGCTTGGCGATCTGGAAACGTTGTTTCAACAGACCACAGGGCAACAGATGAAAAAATATTACCGTCCACCCCAGGGCAAATACAGTGAATCCAATTTACAGATGGCAAAGGATATGGGATACAAAACCTTTTTCTGGAGTCTTGCCTATGTAGACTGGTATCAGGATAAACAGCCTACCAAGGAAGAAGCTTTCAAAAAACTATTAGGACGGATTCATCCCGGCGCCATCGTGCTTTTGCACAGCACTTCCAGTACCAACGCCCAGGTACTGGATGAGCTTCTGACCAAATGGGAAGAAATGGGTTATCAGTTTAAATCTCTGGATCAATTAGCCGACCAATAGAGTGCTGCCTGTTTATAAATAAAAATAGTGACGAAACCTGCTAAAAAGGCTTCGTCACTATTTTTATTTATAAAACCGTCTTAAAAGGTTAAAATCACTTTCATGGTCGATTCAGGTTCATTTTTTAATTTCTCAAATGCCTTCTCAATTTCCGTAAAATGGAACCGGTCTGTTATAATCTTGCCCGGATCCAGTTTTCCGCTTTCAAACCATTCAATAACCTGGGGGAATTTATTGTTATTGAGTCTGGAACCTCTGATATCCAGTTCTCTTGATGTGATTTGAAATTCGGTAATAGGCGTTAAGGTATCATGGAATCCCATAGTGACAACCACTCCGCCGGAACGAACCGCTAATGCTGCCTGTTCCAGTGTTTTTCCCACACATGCTGCATCAATGGCAACATCAGCACCGATTCCATCTGTAATTTCCTTGACTCTGGCTACCACATCTTCTTTCCCTGAATTGATTGTCTTAAATGCACCAAATTCCTCTGCCCGTTTTAAACGGTCCTCTACCAGATCTGTCATAATACATCTTGCCCCGAGGATATTACAGACCTGTAAAATGGTCAATGCGATCTGTCCGCTTCCGCAGATCAATACCGTATCTCCTGCTTCCACGCCGCCCCGGGCTGTTACCTGTGCCGCAACCGTATATGGTTCCACAATTGCTGCTTTTTCCCATGGGATATCCTTACTGACAGCAAATACGTTCTTAACAGGTACTTTTACATATTCACCATAACCACCATCTCTATGTACTCCCATCACCGATAAATTAGCACATACATTTTCCCTGCCTTTCTGACAGATTCGGCAGGTTCCGCAACTGCATACCGGATTCACCACTACATGATCTCCGACCTTAAAATCCTTTATCCGGCTTACGTCTTTCCCCATCTCTGTTATTTCGCCAGTAAATTCATGCCCAATTACCCGGGGATAAGTTGCAACCGGTGATGTACCTTTATATATACTGATATCGGAACCGCATATTCCAGCTGCTTTAACCTTAATTATAACATCATCAGCCTTTTCAATAACCGGTTTCGTATCATTTTGAACTTCTATAATTCCAGGATTTGTCACTCGTAAGACTTTCATTGTATATCCTTTCAAAACAGAGCAGGACTGTGTAAATCCCTGCTCTGCCGCTTTTTTATTATTTTGTTTCAGATAACCATTTAGCATTATCTTTAAAATATTCGGGATAGAGCTCTCTCATCTGAGATTCGTCATCCATCGAATAACCGCTAAGATGCTTTTCCATGCATTTTTTAGCTGCTTCTTTGTCCTTATTCTTGATTGCCTCCAGAATGTTTTTATGATCACTCACAATTTTTAAATCTTTTACTGCATTGAGACTCATATTCCGAACGCGGTCAAAATGTATGGACATCATATCTTTAATCGTAAATATATCTTCCTTCCTGCACATCTTATATAACTTAAAATGAAATTCATTATCCAGCTGAAGCAGTCTGCTATGCATGTGGCTCTCTGCACATACCTCCTGCATCTTCACATTCATATCAAGTTCAACAATATCCTCTGGTCTGACAATATCGCATGCCAATTTGACAATAGCAACTTCCAGAACTGCTCTTAAGAATCTTGCCTCCTCAACCATATCCGTATCAATGTAGGCAATAATACTTCCTCTCTGAGGATATACTTCAATAATCCTTGCTCTGTTAAGCTCCAGCAAAGCCTCTCTGACAGGAGTCCTGCTGATTCCAAGTTCTTCTGATAACTCATAAACACTGACTGGACTTCCTGGTTTTAGCTCCATGGAAATAATATTTTCTCTCAACATTCTAAGTGCATATTCTCTTGCAGTTTCGTTTGCATATCGGGCAGTAATTTGCATGCAGTTCCATCCTTATTTTAAATATTTCGTTCTTGTTTGAAAAAGACCTTTATTGGACTTCTTATCACATATATTAACATATTTTACATTTGAAATCCAGATATTTAAACCTTGGACAGTACAGTGCCAGCCCGTAACAAGATGCAGCTATTATCAATTTTTGCAGAATTCACCCGGTTTGCCGTCTATCTTTACTTTACAGATTATCTTTTTTACGAACTCAGATTCCGTCCCTGGATTACACAGCGGTTTATGAGGTTCATACGGCCACACTGCATAGAATTCACCGCTGCCAATGGTAATGAAATTCTCTGTTGCGCCCGGAAAAAATGTGATATCTGCTTCCTCATTATAACTGCAGGATTCTATATCATTCGGAAGATCCGCCAGACAACAGGTTTCCCTTCCTTTCAGGACATAATGGATATCCATGAATTTTTTATGAATCTCCATTTCAGCAGCCGCTTCCTCTACCGTATCTTTCGATACAACAAATGCGGTTACTTTATCTTTTATGATTTCATATTTTCCATCCGGCATCTCAGCCTCATCCTTATGTGAATGAATGAACTCCAGTGCTGCCTTTATACCGTCATCCACAGCGCTATATCGATCCAGATAAATGATTTGATCCAATATCATAAGTTTACCCTTCCATTATCTATAAGGATTTTATTTCTTCCCATACGCTGTCGTCAACGAAAATACCGTTTGTATCATGATCTTTGCGGAACTGGACATAATCTTCTCCTGGTGCGATTATACCGGAAGACTTTTCTGACGGCGCAGAGCTCTTAATATGTGCAATCGCTTTTTTCACACTTTCAGACATCTCGTCCATGGTTGTAGTTTTATTCGGATCAATCACAATAATAACCTGAGAAGCGCCTCCGCAGCTTCCCATATTTTTCTTATCCAGGTCAGCCGCACCAATTCCTCCCGTTAATGCTGATCCAAGGATATCAAGCATAAAGGAAAAACTGGATCCTTTCCAATAACCAATTGGCATAATTCTCATAGACTCTTCAATTGCACCAGGATCATCGGTAACATTACCGTCTTTATCAAAACCACCAGGGAACGGAAGCTTTTTACCAGCAAGTCTTGTTACCTGAAGCTTTCCGTATGCATACTGTGATATCGCCATATCCATCTGGATCGGATCTCCCCCATCCGGACCCGGCATAGCCATTACGAAAGGATTATTTCCAAGCTTACACTCTTTTCCTCCCCATGGCGGCATACAGGACTCCGTATTGGTCCACATAATTGCAATATAACCTTTCTTTGCGGCATAAAGTCCATAAGTGCCGCCTCTCATCCAATGGGTTGTGTTCTTAAGTCCGACCATTCCTATACCAAACTGGTCTGCAAGTTCCATTGCACGGTCTGTTCCCTTAAGAGCATTTAAAATACCAGGTCCCATATTTCCATTCAATACTTCAATTGCACCAAATGATTTTTCTACTGTTGGTTCCGCATTAACATCTACCCAGCCTTTATTAATGTAATCAACAAATCTTGCCACACGGTTTGTTCCGTGTGAATAGATTCCGTCATAAGTAGATTCGGTGTGAATTCTGGCACAGATATCCGCCTTCTCTTCACTTAACCCGTATTTCATAAATACTCTTTTTATTTCGCTCTGAATTTCCTCAAATGATAATCTCATATTATTTTATCCTTTCCTGCAATTAGCCATAAACCAAATTTGGTATAAAAAGTACGATTTGCGGAAACAGCGCAAGAATGACCAAAAGCGCGACAACCGCGATGATAAACGGTATAGATTCTTTGGTGTACACTTCAACCGGACAGTCTAATATTCCGCATGCAGTATACATTGTTACACCAATTGGAGGAGTCATACCTCCCATTGTTACTAATATCATGAAAAGAATTCCAAAATGAACCGGATCAATTCCCAGTGATGTCATAATAGGCAGGAAAATCGGTGTCAGAATCAATACATTAGCAGTTGCTTCCATGAACATACCGACAACAAAAACAAATACAAGAACAATTGCCAGAACTACATATTTATTTGAAGAGATCCCAGAAATCAATGCTGCCAAAGTCTGAGGAACCTGACCGGTTACCAGTGCATAACCAAATGCATTGGAGCAGATGATAATAAACATAATAACTGCAAGATCCACCCCTGTCTGCTTTAAGACATGGAACAGCTTCTTAATAGTCAGTTCTTTATAAACAAAGATACCAACCAAAAAAGCATAAACTACCGCAAACGCACCAGCTTCTGATGGAGTAAACAAACCAAACCGGATTCCAACAATTAATATAATTGGAAACATGATAGCCCAGATATTATCCGCAATCCCGGTTAATACATCCTTGAATGTCGGCGCCTTTTCAAACTCTTTTGCATAATTCCTCTTTTTGGAAATAAAACGAACTGCAATCATCAGGAATATCGTCATAAGCAGACTGGGGATTACTCCAGCCATAAACAGACGTCCAATGGAAACCTCCCCTGTCACTCCATAGAGAATCAGACCGACGCTGGGCGGAAAGGTTGCAGTGATCAAACCTCCCATTGCAAGTATTGCTGCCGTAAAGCCTTTGTTGAAACCACGTTTTTCCATATCGGGTCCAAGAATTCGGCATTCCATAGCTGCATCTGCAGTTGCAGAACCGGAAATTCCACCCATCAGCAGGCTTAAAACCACAGATACCTGAGCCAGGCCTCCAAGCATATGTCCGGTAAGTACAGTAGAAAACTTAATTAACCGCTTTGTAATACCAGTCTCATTCATTAAGTTTCCTGCCAGAACGAAAAATGGAACAGCAAGCAGAGAGAATGACTGGGTACTGCTTACCATTCTCTGTACTACGATCTGCACTGGTACCTGCTCAACCACAAAATATACCAGACTTGATATTCCCACCGAAAATGCAACCGGCATACCAATTGCTAACAAGAATATAAAAGTTAATCCGAGCCAAATCACAGGATATCCCCTCCTTCCGTTTCTGCTTTTACAAGATTTGTATAGTCCTTCTTTGCATAGTTGACAATATATTTTCTAATGTTTTCAACCAAGGAAAAAATCATAAGAAGACCACCTACGGGACCGCTTGCCGTTGCAAATGAGTAGCTGATCGGCAGCGTATTAAACTTTCTTTGAAAGTTGGTAATACACAAATTGGTGCCGTAATATACAACAAAAACCAGAAAGCAAAGCATTAAAATGCTGTTAAAAAGGTAAATCCCATTCCTCACATTAAGGGGAAAACGGTTGACCAGCATATCAACACCCATATGCCTGTTTTTCCGAATTGCCAGGTCAGCTCCTATAAAGCAGACCCAGGCAAAAGTAAGTTGTGCCAGATCTGTCGACCATGACATATCAACTCCAAAAAATCGTAATACTGCCGCTGAGAATACCAATATAATTAACAGCGACAATCCGATACTTTCAAAAATTTCTTCCACGTGTTCTAACATTTTTAACTCCGATCTGTTATTTTCCAAGTTCAGCTACTAATTTATTCTTTAATTCTCTATAGCCGAGTTCATCGTAAGCTTTATCTGCTGCTTCCTTAAACGCTTCTTTGTCACAGTCCACAACTTCTACACCGCCTTCAATACATTTCTGTAGATATTCACTGTCTTTTTCGATTACAATCGATGAGGCATGTTTGCCGGCATTATAAGATTCCTCTTCCAGTATTTTCTGATATTCTTCCGGTAATTTGTCAAACCAGTCGTTTGAGATTACCAGTCCTGTGAGCAGCTGGAAATGACCCGTTAATGTAACATAATCTGTAACCTCATAGATGCTGGAGCCAACCGCCGCAGAGTTATGCACTTCCACTCCTTCAATTACTTTCTGCTGCAAAGCCTGATATGCTTCTGACCAGGCAAGAACAGTTGTATTAGCTCCCATGGCTTCCAGTGATTTTGTAACCACATCAGAACCTGAACTTCTGATTCTTAATCCATTTAAGTCCTCCGGTTTGGAAACGGGAGTCTTTGTGAAAAGGTTTCTGCTGCCCTGATAATAGTTAAAGGATAAAATTTTGAATCCATCATTCTTGAACTCATCTGCAAGATCTTTATATACAGAAGTGTTCATAAGAGCAAGAGCTCCCTCATAATCGTCTGCAAGATACGGGCCGCTTAAGATACCAAAATCTTTAATATAATTAGCCATACGTCCGGGATCTGTTATAATTCCTACACCAGCACCAACCTTAGCCTGCTCTAAAACATCTTCGTCTGCACCAAGCTGAGATCCGGAATAAAGCTCTACGCTTACATTCCCATCTGTCTTTGCCTCAACATTTTTCTTAAACTCTTCCAGGCCTAAAAAAATCGGATCTGCTTCAGTTAAAACAGTGCCAACTTTTAAGGTATAAGTCTTAGATTTTCCTCCCTGCCCGGTACCAGCCGATGCATTCCCACCATTTGACGCAGCGCCGCAGCCTGTGGCTGAAACCGCCATAGCTGCAATTAATAATGTTGCCATAATTTGTTTTTTCATAAGAGTTCCTCCTCATTAATTTGTTACTAACATACTAACATATTAGTATGTTAGTGTCAATATGTCTCTATTGCATATTTTTATCATAATTTTTTATGCATATTTCACAAAAGAAGGCGAATAGGACAAAAAAGAAGAGGAGATTGAACAATCACACCATAATCTGTGTTTGTTCAATCTCCTCTTCTTTTTTATACTATGTCAGAGACCGGCAGCAAAAGAAAGCGCCTCATCAATACACTCCGCCAGGTTCTCCCTTCCCACTGACTCCAGAAAGCCTGCCCTTTCCATCATGGACATGGGCTGTTCATTCACATGGGATAAAATAAGGGTCACATGCTTCTTCTTTAAATACTGATGCAGTTTTTCCAGACTTTTTAATGCCGTCGCATCCATCGCCGGAACACTTCTCATACGAAGAATCAGAACTCTCTTCCCCTCTTCTATTATCAGCTGGGAAATCTTTTCCGCAGCGCCGAAAAACATAGGACCGCTCACCTCAAAGACTGCCACATGCTTTGGCACAGGTTTTAAGTCTATGGACTCCCCGCTGTTTTCCTCTTCATCCTCTAAATATTTCCAGCTGCTTATTTCAGTCACATCTGCCATACGTTTCATAAACAGCAGGGAAGCAAATAAAATTCCCACTGCAATGGCCGCAACCAGATCGAATGCAACGGTAAATACAAAGGTGACAAGAAGCACAGACCAGTCACTTTTGGGAGCCGTTTTCACGATGGAAAGAAAGGATCTCCACTCACTCATGTTATATGCTACCATAAAAAGAATGGCTGCTATGGCCGGCATTGGAATAAGCGCAGCATAAGGCATTAAAAATACAAGAACCAGCAGAAGCATACCAGCGTGGACCATGCCTGCAACAGGTGTTCTTCCGCCGTTTTTTATGTTTGCTGCAGTTCTCGCAATGGCTCCTGTCGCCGGAATTCCCCCAAAAAGGGCGGAACAGATATTGCCGGCGCCCTGGGCAACCAGCTCCATGTTGGAATTATGC
>JAEWPQ010000009.1 GCA_023460575.1 Bacillota bacterium | reverse complement strand
ATTAATGAAAGGAGAAGCGGGATGGCAGAGAATTACAGACTGGAAATGGTTGGAATCAGCAAATCCTTCCCTGGCGTCAAAGCGCTCGATAAAATCAATTTAAAAGTACGTCCCGGTACCGTTCACGCTCTGATGGGAGAGAACGGAGCAGGTAAGTCAACACTGATGAAATGCCTGTTTGGCATATACAAGATGGATGAAGGTGAGGTTCTGATTGATGGTGCAAAGGTGAGTATTGCCAATCCGGATGATGCACTTCATAAAGGCCTTGCCATGGTACACCAGGAACTTCAGCCGGTACCGGCTCGCTCTATTGCGGAAAATATGTATCTTGGACGGTATCCGATATTTAAAATAGGACCGCTTAAAGTAATCGATCACAAAACCATGAATTCAGAAGCAGAAAAATGGTTAAAGGATGTAAAAATGACTTTCAATCCCAAAGCAAAACTTGGGACTTTATCAATCGGACAAATGCAGTCAGTAGAAATTGCAAAGGCAGTAAGCCAGAATGCAAAGCTGGTGATTCTGGATGAACCTACTTCATCGCTGACTGATAATGAAGTAGAAGCACTGTTCCGTATCATCAGGGATTTAAAGTCCCGCGGAGTTTCTATGATATATATCAGCCATAAAATGGCGGAAATCAGACAGATTGCAGATGACATCACCATCATGCGGGATGGAACTTATGTCGGCTCATGGGAAGTAGCTGATATCTCTGATGAAGAGATTGTAAAACAGATGGTAGGAAGAGAACTGGGAAATGTTTATCCTCCTAAAGATGATTACCGGAAGGAAGAAACCGTTTTAAAGGTAAGCCATTTAAGCAGTATTCATGAGCGTTCCTTTCAGGACTGCTCCTTTGAACTGAAAAAAGGAGAGATTCTGGGATTCGGAGGTCTGGTAGGAGCCCAGAGAACCGAGCTTATGGAAGCTATATTCGGAATGAGGAATATTTCCGGAGGAGAAGTTGAGGTCCTTGGAAAGAAAGTTCAGATTAAATGCCCCAAGGATGCCATTGGTGATTCCGTCGGAATGATTACGGAGGACCGGAGAGGTAACGGAATCTTCGGATGCTTAAGTATTTCTGACAATACAGCCATTGCTTCTTACCGCAACTATACAACAGCGGGTGTCATTCAAAAAAAGAAAGTAGCATCTGTTGTGAAGGACAGCATCGCAAAGCTGAGCATTAAAACTCCAAATGACAGGACTCAGATCCAGTCCCTTTCCGGAGGAAATCAGCAGAAAGTGATTATTGCCAGATGGCTGGCTAGCAATCCTGAAATTTTAATCATGGATGAGCCGACGAGAGGTATCGATGTAGGAGCAAAGTATGAGATTTATCAGATTATGATTGAACTTGTAAAACAAGGCAAATCCATCATTATGATATCTTCTGAAATGCCGGAGTTAATCGGTATGTCAAACCGGATTATCGTTATGTGCGGCGGACGAATCACAGGAGAAGTAGAGGATAGTGAGGCAACCCAGGAGAAAATCATGGCATTTGCCACTAAATTCGACATAAACAAAACGGAAAATAATTCCAAACAGGAGGTTAAGTCATGACAGCTAAGAAGATAAATTTGAAGGATTTCCTTATAAATAATGGAATCATCGTTGTCCTCGTCCTGCTTGCCATTCTTACGGCAATAAAGCAACCATCTTTCGGATCATTTGATAATTTAAAAAATATTGCGTTAAATGTGGCACCTCGTTTTATCATTGCCTGCGGTGTTTCCGGTTGCCTCATAACAAGGGGTACAGACCTTTCCGCAGGGCGTATTGTAGGCCTTTCAGCCTGTTTGGCAGGTACGCTTCTTCAGAAACCGGGATATAGCGGTAAATTTTTCCCTAATCTTCCGGATTTTGGTATCTGGTGGGTATTTGTAGTCCTTCTCATCTGTGTTTTAGTTGCTGCTTTATTTGGCCTTATTAATGGTCTGGTAATCTCTTATCTTCAGGTTCCTGCATTTATTGGAACTTTAGGTATGCAGCTGGTTGTATATGGTGTGTGTCTGGTTTATACCAATGCAACCCCAATCGGAGGATACCGTCCTGCATATACGGAAGTAGCAAAAGGAAGATTATTCGGTGTAATTCCGTATCTGTTTTTAATTGCTCTTGCAGTAGGACTTGTCATCTGGTTTATTTATAATAAAACTCCTCATGGAAAATACATGTATGCGATTGGCGGCAATGAGCAGGCCGCGGAAGTATCCGGCGTTAATACAAAAAAAACGAAGATCATTATCTACGTGACAGCTGCTGCTCTTTACGCACTGGGCGGTTTTCTTGTAGGAGCAAAATCCGGCGGATCATCCGTTAACATGGGTATGGGCTGGGAATTGGAAGCGATAGCTGCATGTACAATCGGCGGTGTATCTGTAAACGGAGGAATCGGAAAGGTTTCCGGTGTTTTAATCGGTGTTCTTGTCTTTGAAATATTAAAAACCTGTCTTCAGTATCTTGGAGTCAACACGAATTACCAGTACATTGCTCAGGGTGTCGTTATTATAGTTGCGATTGCTCTTGATATCAGAAAATATATTGCTAAAAAATAAAATATTTACAAAAAAGCGTCTTGTCCGGCAGAGCCGATTCAGGACGCTTTTTTTGATCCAGATACTGCCTGTCAGAAATTATTTCAAAGTTTAGGGCAGCTGGCTGAGCCGGCTGTTCTGGTATTCCCCTGATAAGGTGACATCTTTTCCGAACCAGGAAGGCGGTGTAAAGGCGTGAGCTTCCTCCAGATTGTCAAATTCAACCTCAGCCAGCATTAATCCCTCATAGCGGCCTTCAAAGACATCGAGCTCTATGGTCAGATGCCCGGAGTGCTCTACAGGGATTAAATATCTCTTTTTTGTAAGAATACAGCCGTCTGTTTTACTGATTAAATGACGGTAGGAGTCTTCATTTAAGGGAAGGTTGTATTCTTCTCTTGCCAGAAGCCCTTTGGATTTATAGGTCAGTATATATGTCTCATCTTCTTTGCGGACCCGGACAACGGGATCCGTTGATAAATATCCCTGTTCAATAAAATGATGGGGAAATGATTCATAATTTTCCGGCGGACTGGTAACCAGATATTTGCGCTCGATTTCCATGAAAAAACCTCCTGATTCCATGTATTATACTGTAAAACAGGGTTAGTATACCACATTAGCATAAAAAATAGAAGATAGTGGCAAAAAGATGAAAAACGTGGTAATATGGAAAATACAGTAAAAATCAGGAGATTAAAGATATGAAATGCTTGATAAGGCGGACAGCCTTCTTTTTTCTGGTACTCGCAGCGGTTCTTGCAGCAGGCTGTGCAGGAAAAAGCAGCCAGTCAAAACCTACGGAAAGTCCGGACAAAGAAGCCGGTACAGAGGGAATTGAAGCAGAAGAAGGACCAAAGATCGGAATCAGCATTTACCGTTATGATGATACATTTATGAAGCTGTACCGGTCCGAACTCAAACAATATTTAGAAGAGACCTATCATGCCCAGGTCATCATGCGCAATGCAGGAGGGGACCAGAAAGAACAGGACCGGCAGATCAGGGAGTTTATAGACAGCAAGTGTGAGGGAATTATCATAAATCCGGTAGAAGCTTCGGCAGCTGGAAGAATTGCAGATACTTCCAACCAGGCAGGCATTCCTCTGGTCTTTATTAACAGTGAGCCGGATGAGCCGGAGAGAAACCGGTGGAAGGAACAGCACATGGCAATCTCCAGCGTGGAGACGGATTCTAAGCAGGCAGGAACCTATCAGGGAGAGATTATTCTTGAGAACCCGGGAAAGGGTGACAGAAACCGTGATGGTATCCTTTCTTATGTAATGATAAAGGGGGAGGCAGGCAGTGATGCCGCCCGCTACCGGTCGGAATATTGCATAAAGGCATTAACAGATGCCGGGGTAAAAACGGAAGAGCTGTTATCCGGTACCGGCAACTGGAACAGGGAAGAAGGAAAAAAACTGGCTGCGGAGGCATTATCAGCATATGGACCCAGAATTGATGTGATATTCTGCAACAATGATGCCATGGCAAACGGAGCGCTGGAAGCGGTGGAAGAAGCCGGTATGATGCCTGGAAAAGATGTTTATCTGGTGGGAGTTGATGCACTTCAGGAAACAGTGGGCTATATAAAGGAAGGAAAGATTGCAGGAACGGTTTTAAATGACCATCAGGGCCAGTCAAAGACTGCTGCTGACACACTGATCCGGCTGATTAAGGGGGAAGATGCGGAGACGAGATATCTGGTGGATTATATAAAGGTTACGATGAACAGTACATTTCATAATTGAAAGGAGACGATTAATATGGGTAAGGTTTATGCGTTTTTATCGGATGGGTCAGAAGAGGTGGAACTGCTGGCAGTCGTTGATGTTCTGCTGAGAGGAGGCCAGGATGTGAAACTGGTGTCAGTAACCGGCAAAAAGAATGTGACAGGCTCTCACGGAATAAAACTTCAGGCAGATGTATTGATTTCCCAGACAGATTTAAAAGACGGGGATGTGCTCTTTCTTCCCGGAGGGATGCCGGGAACCAAAAACCTTGGAGCAAATGAGGAATTGGTGCAGGCACTGATGGAAGCACATGAAGATAACCGCAGGATTGCTGCGATCTGTGCCGCTCCCAGCATTCTGGGCAGGCTTGGGATTCTGGAAGGAAAAAAAGCAACCTGTTATCCGGGATTTGAGCAGGAATTAAAGGGAGCCACTGTGGTGAAGCAGGGCGTTGTGACAGACGGCAACATAACCACAGCCAGAGGGCTGGGGTATGCACTTGACATGGGAATTGAGCTGTTAGCATTACTCGTTGATAAACTGCATGCACGTAAAATCAAAGAGGCGATTCAATACGATCAGATCCCCGTGTAACAGGCAGGTGAACCTATGAAAAAGAGTTGGATGGTACCAATTGCTTTTGCTTCCTGCTTATTTTTGCTTACCGGATGCGAGAAAAAGGATCCCTATGGACTTTCTTCCAGGGATCCGGTTACAATCTCAATCTGGCATTATTATAATGGTGTCCAGAAAGAAGAATTTGACAGTCTGGTGAGATCATTTAATGAAAATGAGGGACGGGAAAAGGGAATTATAGTTAAGGCTTATAACAAAGGAAGCATTGATGAACTGAGCAGTACGATCAATGACAGTATTGAGCACAGAGTTGGTTCAGACCCGCTTCCTGACGTGTTTTCTGCCTATGCGGATAAGGTCTATGAAGTGGACCGTATGGGACTGGCAGCGGATTTAAGTAATTACCTTACCTCCGATGAGATATCAGAATATGTGGATGCATACATGGAAGAGGGCAGATTTGATGATGGCAGCTCTGTTAAAGTGTTTCCAATTGCCAAATCCACCGAGATACTTACAGTGAATAAGACTGACTGGGAGAAGTTTGCCGCTGCAACCGGTGAAACAGAAGATGCATTTTCTACCTGGGAAGGAATCACCAGGATATCGGAGGAATATTACAAATGGACAGACAGCCTGACACAAAAGCCTTATGACGGGAAAGCTTTCTTTGGCAGAGATGCATTTGCCAACTATATGATTATCGGAAGCCTGCAGCTGGGGCACGAAATTTTTTCTGTGAAAGACGGAAAAACCACTCTGGATTTCGACAAAGAGGCAATGAGAAAACTGTGGGATAATTACTATATTCCCTTTGTAAACGGATATTTTGGTACTTACGGGAGATTTCGCAGCGATGATGTAAAGACCGGGCAGTTGGTGGCATTTGTAGGAGCCACCAGTGGAATCTCGTATTTCCCAACCTCTGTAACCCTTGAGGATGGGACAAACTATGCCATTGAAAGCAGGCTCTATCCCCTTCCTGGCTTTGCGGGGACGGTACCCTGCGCGGTTTCCCAGGGAGCAGGTATGATGGTTTTTAAATCAGAAGAGAAGCGGGAATATGCAGCCGTCTGCTTTCTGAAGTGGTTTACCGACACAAAGCAGAATATGAAGTTTGCCATTGGCTCCGGGTATCTGCCGGTTAAAAAGGCGGCAGCGGAGCAATCCCTGCTGGAGCCTTTTTTACAGGAAGCCGGAGAGAAAAGTGCGGTATCCCAGAACCTGCTCATTGGTCTTGATACGGCAAATAAGTACAGGCTTTATACTTCCAAACCTTTTAAAGGGGGAGACCGTGCCAGAGAGATCCTTCAGACTTCAATGGCTTCAAAGGCCAGAGAAGATTACCAGAAGATTGAAACAATGATAAACCAGGGTGCTGACCGGGAGAGAGCAGTTGCAGATTTCGCAACGGATGAGAACTTTAACAACTGGTACGAAGACACGAAAAGGCAGTTGGAAGCAATCATCGGAGAGTAGTTTATGAAAGAAAAGAAAAGTGAGTCCATACGAAATCATTTGCTTGGACCGCTGTTAATCCTGCTGGTTGTGCAGGCTGCAGTGATTGCCGGAACGGTGCTTTTCGGCGGTGTTTCTGTTAAATTAAAGAATAATGAAATCCGCGTTTTAAGCCGGAATACAGAGAATACCAGAATGGGACTGGAAAAGGAGACTCTTCATCACTGGATTGTCATGCTGAATCATTCCACTTTCGTTTCCGATGAGATTGAGCAGATTCTGAAGAAAAACCAATGCAGTGCACCTGACATTTCAAATGATTATATGCTAAACCGCGAAATTGTGGAGCAGATAATAGAAAAGTCCATCGATATGCTTCATATGAGTTATGCAACCGGAGTTTATTTTGTTCTTAACGGGCCGGCAGCGGCTAATAGTTCCGCCGATATGAAAGCAGGCTTTTACATACGAAGTTCCAATCCGGGAGGATATTTGACAGATAATTCTTCTCTTTTGATGGAGCGGGGTCTGCCATCTGTGGCAGAAAAATATAAGATACCTTTGGACTCCTTCTGGGAAATCGGATTTGGCAGAGGGGAAGATTCAAAAAACAGTGAGTTTTATCAAAAACCTCTCACAATGGCTTCCCAGGCAGAAATCAGTGGGGATGAAGCGATGAAGCTGGCTTATTTAAGTCCGCCTTTCCGCTTAAGTCCCAAAGACATGCCGGTTATTACTTATTCTGTACCGGTGATTTTAGACGATGGAACCGTTGCGGGAGTCTGGGGTCTGGAGATGACTTTGAATCAGCTGGGACAGATTTTGTCAGAGAAACAGACCAACAGCAGCTTTGAAGAATGCTGGCTCCTTGGGATCCGAAACAGGGAGACAAAAGAAATTGTTCCTGTGATTGATTCCGGCTATCTCTATAACCAGTATTTCAACGAAGCTGGGAACATATCTTATACAGACAATGGAAGGAAATCAATCAGCGAGATTGAATCTTCCGATGGAACAAAGTGGTATGCAAGTATTAACAGCCTTGACGCATATGCAAACAACGGGGTAATGGAAAAAGAAGACTGGGTACTTGTGGGAATGGCAAGGCAAAAGGATCTGCTGGCATTTTATAATGCAATCCGGCGCATGCTGTTCAGTACCATGCTGGTTCCCATTTTGTTCAGTCTGCTGGGAGCGTTTGCCATCGGAAAGATAGTGACGGAACCGATTCGGAGACTGGCAGGTGAGTTAAAGGGTAAGTCCGGTAACCGGGGGCTTGCGCTGAAGCGGGTTCATATCCGTGAGATTGATGATCTTACGGAGACGATTGAACAGTTAAGCCGCGATGTGGAAATGTCCTCATCAAAGATTTCAAGTATCCTCCGCCATGCGAATGTTATGATCGGAGTTTTTGAGTATGCAGACGGTGCAGATCAGGTTTTCTGCAGCCAGTCTCTTTTTGAGATGCTTGGCTGGGGAACGATAGAAGAGCCATACCGGTATCTGGAGGTTGAAAGATTTGAAATGCTGATGGATCAGACATTTACCGGCGTACGGATAAAGGGAGAGCGTGTTTTTCAGAGTCTGGAACTGGAAGGCGGTACACGGTGGGTACAGGTGATCATAGATGAGTCCAAGGCGGGAACTACTCTTGGCGTATGCTCCGATGTGACTGCAGATGTGCAGGAGAAAGAAAAGCTGGAATGGGAACGTAATTTTGATCTGCTGACAGAACTGTATAACCGGAGGGCATTCCGGGAACAGGTGGAGTTTATGATGCGAACCCAGAAGGGAATATATGGGGCAGTCATCATGTGGGATCTGGACAATTTAAAGTATATCAACGATACATATGGGCATGATGAAGGGGACCGTTACCTGATTCTGTTTGCGGACTGTTTGAAGAACAGCTTTGCCGGAAGGGGCATTTTAGCCCGTTATTCCGGCGATGAATTTGTGACGTACTTACATGGAGACAGCAAGGAGAAAATACGAAAGGATGTCTGTGATTTTATTAAGTACATTCAGAAGGCAGCTCTCAATATGGAGGGCGGTTACATGCTTCCTGTCCGGGTTTCAGGGGGACTGTCCTGGTACCCGGATGATGCCGCAGAATTTGAAACTCTGTTTAATTATGCGGATTTTGCCATGTACATGGTAAAGCATAGTGTAAAGGGCAACGTAAGGGAGTTTGACCTTGATGAATATTCCCATAATTCCTATATGCTGACAGGCAGTGAAGAATTGAACCGAATGCTGGAAACAAGAGATGTAAGCTTTGTTTTTCAGCCGATCGTGACACGGGAAGGCAGTATCTACGGGTACGAACTTCTTATGAGACCTCATTTTACAAACTTAAGGGGGATCGGCGAAGTTTTAAACCTTGCAAGGTCCCAGGCAAAACTACCCCAGATTGAGTCACTGACCTGGTTTGCAGGCTTAAAGGCAGCAGCAGCTGAACTGGAGAAAGGTCATTTGGGAGACACAGAAAAGCTGTTTATTAATTCCATCGCCTCTGTTTGTATCACTGAGGATGAACAGGCGGAACTGGAGCATAATTTTAACGGCCTTTTAAGCCGGATTGTCATCGAAATGACAGAGGGGGAACCTGCCAGCCGGGAACTCATGGAGAGAAAGATGGACATGGCCAGAAAATGGCGGGGACAGACGGCTGTGGACGATTTTGGCACCGGATATAACAGCGAATCCGTTCTTCTGCATATGCGCCCGGAAATTGTTAAAGTGGATATGAGTCTGGTAAGGCAGATACACAAGGATAAGAAACGGCAGATGATATTAAAAAATCTCCTTGATTTTGCTTCCGGCAACGAAATCTGTGTACTGGCAGAAGGTGTGGAAACAGAAGAGGAACTGGTGTTTTTACTAAATAGCGGCGTCTGTTTATTCCAGGGATATTACATTGCCAGGCCCCAGATCGAGATTCGTCCTCTTGATCCGTATATAGCGGGAAAAATGAAGGAACTCGCAGGAAAAACCTGATTTTATCGTAAATAATACTGGAATTTAGGGGACGAGTATGGTATAATGCTAAATTGAAGTGTAACGCCCTGTCGGTAAGGCGGTTCACATATATCTCAAGGAGGAACCCATTAATGAGTTTACAAGTGGAAA
>JAEWPQ010000008.1 GCA_023460575.1 Bacillota bacterium | reverse complement strand
TGGCAAGAGTAGGAGGATTCATATCAATGAAATTTATAGCAATTGTTGGAACGAATGCAAAAAAATCATATAATCGTAAACTCCTTCAGTTTATGAAAAAACATTTTGAGTCAAAAGCAGAAATTGAGGTACTAGATATCACAGATGTACCCATGTTTAATC
This sequence comes from Bacillota bacterium, assembly GCA_023460575.1. GTDB lineage: Bacteria > Bacillota > Clostridia > Lachnospirales > Lachnospiraceae > Lacrimispora. The sequence goes on along the minus strand of JAEWPQ010000008.1, from coordinate 25,224 downwards.
AGTCTGATAACCAGTCCTACAGTGATGTGATCCAGATGTTCAATAATAAGATCACAGAGTGTGACGGTGTTATTATGGCAACTCCTGAATACAATCATTCCATTCCGTCCGGACTTAAAAGTCTGATTGAGTGGTTGAGTTTTGATCTCCACCCGCTTGCAGGCAAGCCGGTAATGATCGTTGGCGCCTCTTTAGGAACACAGGGATCCTCCCGTGCACAGCTGCATCTTCGCCAGATTCTGGATGCACCGGGTGTGGATGCAAATGTAATGCCAGGATATGAGTTTTTACTGGGAAATGCAGGCAAGGCATTTGATGAAGCCGGTGATCTGGTTAATGAGGGAACCATCGATTTCCTGGATATCTGTTTCCTGCGCTTTATGCGTTTTGCCACCATTTCAAATCAGCTTAATGAGGAAGAGGATTTTTCATTTACTCCTGGCGAGTATGAAGTAAACGCAATCGGTCACAGCGGAAATCTTCCTATGAAGGTATCCTTCAGCGAAAAACGAATTGAAAGCATTAATATAGATACCAAAGGCGAAACCGAAGGTATCGCAGATGTGGTATTTGTCAGAATACCGGACAAAATCATTGAGGGACAGACTCTGAATGTAGATGCGCTCTCTGGTGCATCTGAAACCAGCAACGGTGTAATCGATGGTGTTGCAAAAGCAGTGAAGCTTGCCGGAGTCAACCCTGATATACTTAAGAGACGTCCAAAACCTGCCAGCAGCCTGAACAGACAAGACGAAGAGTATACTTGCGATGTGGTAGTTGTTGGCGGAGGCGGTGCCGGACTCAGTGCGGCTGCTACTGCATTACAGAATGGCTCCAGTGTAATTGTACTTGAAAAATATCCGGCAGTAGGTGGAAATACCATACGTTCCGGTGGTCCGGTGAATGCGGCAGATCCTGAGTGGCAGAGAGAGTTTAATGAAAATCCTGGAGAAAGACATACCATTGAGTCATTGCTGGAAACTGATGAGAGCCAGATCCATCCGGAATATTTAGATGATTTCCATGCGCTCAAAGAAGAATTTTCCAAATACCAGGAGAAATTCGGTACTGGAAAAGGTCATTTATTTGATTCTCCCCTTCTTCACAGAATGCAGACCTATTTTGGCGGAAAACGTACCGACTTAAACGGCAACACCATTTACGGACAGTATGACCTGGTAAAAATCCTCACTGACAGAGCTTTAGAAAGTGTAAAATGGCTGGAAGAAATCGGCGTTGAGTATGACAAGAGCGTTGTATTTGCTCCGGTTGGTGCTCTTTGGCGCCGTGGTCATAAGCCGGTGAAAAGCTATGGTACCGCATTTATCCTTTCCCTTACAAAATATGTTGAGGAGCACTCCGGAAAGATTATTACAGACAGCCCTGTAAAAGAATTTATTATGGAAAATGGTGAGATCAAAGGAGTCATGGCAACAGGTGTCAATGGCCAGAAAATTACAGTTCGTGCCAAAGCAGTTGTACTTGCAAGCGGTGGTTTTGGTGCTAATACAAAGATGTTAAAGGAATATAATACCTATTGGAGTGCCATTGATGACAATGTTAGAACCACCAATTCCTTTGCTATGACAGGGGATGGAATCCAGCTTGGTAAATCGGTAGGAGCAGCACTGACTGGAATGGGATTTACCCAGATGATGCCTGTTGCAGATCCGGATACAGGTGAGCTGTTTAGTGGTATTCAGGTACCACCGGAAAACTTTGTAATCGTTAATAAAAACGGCAGACGGTTTGTAAATGAATTCTCAGGCCGGGATGTGTTAACAAAAGCAGCCATCGATCAGGGCGGTTTATTCTATCTGATTGCAGATGATGAGATTAAGAAAACAGCTGCCAATACAAGCCAGGAGAAATTAGACCGTCAGGTAGAAGCAGGTACCTTATTCAGAGCCGATACCATCGAAGAACTGGCAGTAAAAGTCGGTATGGATCCTGAAGTTCTTAAGGAAACCATTGTAAAATATAATTCTTATGTAGATGGGGGCTTTGATCCTGAGTTCCATAAGGATACATTCAGCCTGAAGGTGGAGAAAGCTCCGTTCTATGCAACTCCAAGAAAGCCTGCTGTTCATCACACCATGGGCGGTCTTAAGATCGACACCAGTACCCATGTATTAGATGAAAACGGCCAGCCAATTAAACATTTATATGCTGCAGGAGAAGTTGCCGGAGGTATTCATGCAGGAAACCGTCTGGGCGGCAACGCATTAACGGATATCTTTACCTTCGGACGAATTGCCGGTAAAACTGCTGTTGATGAAATGAAATAGTTACAGAGATTAAATAAATATTTTAGTACTGAAAGAGCACGATGACACGCATAAGTAAAATGTGGTTATCGGCTCTTTTTTTGATAGCAGCTATTTCATTAAGATGTTAAATTTAAGCCTGTAGACCGCCTTGATTTTAGGTATGGTTGGAATACGAAAAGTATAGTATAATTTACTTCATATATCAGATCTAATACATGGTTACATACCAAGGAGGAAAAAAAGTTGCTTGCTTTCATAATGACGCTTGAAAATGAAAGAGATCGGGATAAAGTAACCGAGATTTATGAACTATACAGCGGAACAATGCTTTACATAGCCAACACGATCTTAAATGAAGTGCATCTTGCAGAAGATGCGGTATCAGAAGCATTTATAAAAATAATTGACAATCTTGAAAAAATTAATATAGTAGACTGTTACCAAACGAGGGGGTTCGTCGTTATTATAGTGAGAAACGTTGCGATTGACATGCTCCGAAAACAGAAGAAGAAACAAATAGTACCTTTGGAGGAAGATGATTATGGTTTAAGTTATGAAGAACCGGCTTTTGATAATTATTCAGTTAAGGAAGCCTGTGATAAAATAAAATGCTGTATAGGTAATCTTAAAAAAAGTTATTCGGATATTCTTTATCTGAAAGTAGAATTTGATTGCTCATTTGAAGAAATAGGTAAGATACTGGGTATCAGTACGGAGAATGCTAAAATGCGCCTTAGCAGGGCACGTAAAGCTCTGAAGAAAGAATTAAAAAGGGAGGGAGTTTACAGTGACCAGTGAAGATCGAAATAAAGAATTGTTTGATTCGCTGTTAAAAGCAGCCATATCTGATGCGCTGAGAGATGAAATGGATGCATTGCCCTTCAATAAAGAATTAAATGAGAAATTTCCAACGTCTGCGGAGTTGGACAAACGAATAAAAAAGTTGATTTTTAAACAGAAGATCAAGTCTAAAATAAGGTACTTTGTAAAAAGTAACCGTAAAATAGCTGCATGCTTTATGGTAATCATTGTTCTGTCGTCTGTCACACTGCTCAGCGTTGAGGCAACCAGAAATGTAATACTCAATACCTTTGTTAATCAGTTTGGAAAATATACACAAATCCAGTTTCATGATTCTTCAGCTGACGGGCAGCAAATGGATATTTACAGGCCAGCATATCTGCCGGAAGGTTATAAAAAGATATCAGAGGAGCTTTATGGGAATTCTGCCTTGCTTGTATATTCCAATGAGTCAGATATTGAGATTGTATTAAAGCAGAGAAAGGCTGAAGAAGGAACGGCATTGATTGACAATGAAAATACAAATTATACAGAAGTCGATATTTCTGGTAATACAGCATATCTGTTTAAAGCAGTGAAGGGTGATAATTTCAATGTACTTCTTTGGAAATCACATGATATTGTTTTTGAATTGACATCAAATATAAACAGCGATGAATTAATCCGCATGGGTAAAAGTCTGGAAAAATAATTTAATTATTTTTCGGAAAAGTGTTACTATTTTTTAACTATGACGTTTATATAGTAGAGGTTATTATTTTATAAAAAAAGGAGGATAAATATGTTTGTAAAAGTGAAAAAATGTACCTTTATTATGTGTCTCGTCATTTCCTGTTTCCTGATGGGAGGGGATGCGTTTGCCTCAACCGATTATTCCAATGTGCCGGTTAATACTTTAGATCTTCCGGCAGCCCGGTGGTCCAGCACTTCATCTATTGATATCAACCTTTCATTTGATGGAAGCAAGGCTATTTGCGGCGCTTGTGTGCAAGGTTGGTCAGACGTAAAGAATATAACTGGCACTGCGGTACTGTCCAGAAAAAATTCAAACGGTACCTATACCACTGTAAAAACGTGGAACAACTTAAATGTGGCAGGTAACAGGCTGATCTTTGATGGCAGATATTACGTGTCAAGAGGTTATACGTATCGGCTGACTATTACTGCTACGGTATATCGTAATGGAGTTGGTGAGACAGTGTCCGGTTATTTTGAAAATTATGCAAAATAAAAAGTATTGACGGGGTGTTGCAAAATGAGTGAAATCTTTACGATTTCATTTCATGAGCAATGCTCCTTTTCTTTTTAACAAAAAAAATCAGCCGGCCTGTCTTTTCAGATAGTTCGACTGATTTTTTGACGTACTCTAAAAAATATTTATAATTTATTAATAGTGAGTTTATGAAATGTTTATTGATAAAAGTGTTATCAATTTATATCTATTTCGTTTATATAGTATAGGGGAATAAAAACACTTAATTTAGAAATAATTCAATTGAAAGGAGTTGTTGTTAATCTATTATCTATAAAGTCGACTATATTTTAATACAACCTAAGGAGAAGACATGGAGAGAATATTGACGATAGAACTTATGAAACAGTATGAAGATTATTTATATGAAGAAGAAAAGGCAAAATTGACAATAGAAAAATATAAAAGAGATATAAAAAAGTTCTATAATTTTTTATCAGGAGATAAAGTGATTGAGAAAAAAAAGGTAATTGATTATAAGGAATACTTAAAAAATAATTACCAGGTATCAAGTGCGAATTCTATGATAGTTGCTTTAAATCGTTTTTTGGAATATGCCGGATGGTTTGAATGTAAAGTTCGTCAGTTTAAGATCCAGAAAACTTTATTTTGTAAAAAAGAGACATGTTTGACGAAAAAAGAATATGAAAATCTGATTGTGGCAGCAAAAGAAGCAGGGGATATTCAGCTGAGCCTTTTGATGCAGACTATATGCAGCACTGGAATAAGAGTCAGTGAACTGCAGTTTATTACTGTGCAGTCACTGAAAGCAGGGTATGCACAGATCAATAATAAAGGAAAAGTAAGGGTTATATTTATACCGAAGCAGCTTATTAAGATTTTAAGATCTTACTGCGTTTCACAGAAAATAGAATCAGGTCCAATATTCCTTTCAAAGACAAATTCTCCGATTAATCGGACAATTATCTGGAAAAAGATGAAAGGTCTCTGCCATAAGGCAAATGTTGACGAGAAAAAAGTATTTCCTCATAATTTACGTCATCTGTTTGCGTTTATTTTTTATCGCCTGGAGAAGAATTTATTACGCCTGGCGGAGGTTCTTGGTCATTCCAGCATTGAAACCACCCGGATTTATACGGCAACTACAGGGGAAGAACATCAAAAGCTCATATCAAAGCTGGGTCTGGTATATGATTACAGTAAATTTGAGAATCATAATGTAAATTATGTTTGCAATAGTTAGAAATACCGCAAATAAATTCTTACTACATTCTTAATATAATACATAAACTAAAGATTTACAAGAGAAAATTAGAAATTTTTGTATAAATTGGTAAAATATGGTAATTAATCTCAATAAAAACCAGGTATGGTATTAGCCAAGGCATGAAAATCTAAATTCATGCTTTTTTATTTACCTAAAAACATACCAAATTTATCCAATATTAGAAAATATACCCTATTCAGGTAACATAATTTACATTATGTTACCTCTTTTTGTATTTATGAAAGAGTACACCAGCGCTGATTATTGACTGTAACAAAAAGGAGTGATGAGATGCAGGAAATCATTGATATTCATGCGCATGTCCTTCCCGGAATTGATGACGGGGCTGCCGATATGGAAGAGGCGAAGGCCATGCTTAAGATGGCTTATAGCCAGGGGATTAGAAAGATTATAGTTACTCCTCATTATAAAAGGGGACAAGATCCGGAAAAGATTATTGAATTGAGCAGAAAGCTGCAGCGGGAAGCCCGTAAAATACATAAACGTTTCAATATATACCTGGGACAGGAAATCCTGTACTGTGAGGATATATTGGAGGATTTAAAAGAAAAAAGGGCGTTTACCATGTGCGAAAGTCATTATGTGCTGATCGAATTTCCGCCTTTGATTGCCTATTCCAGATTGTTTCAGGGCCTTCGGAAAATAATATTGGCCCGATACGTCCCCATACTTGCCCACATGGAGCGTTACCTCTGCCTGCGTGAGAATGGAAGGGTTAAGGAGCTGATCAATTCCGGCTGCATACTGCAGATGAATTACTGCAGTATTACCGGAAGCCTGTTTAACAGACAGGTCCGCTGGTGCAGGCTTCAGATACAGCAGGGACACATACACATGCTGGGAACCGATATGCATCACTTAAATGAGAGGACACCTGAGATAGAAAAAGCATTGCTATGGATTAAAAAAAACTGCAGTCTGGAAATGTATCAAAGTCTGACAGGTAATTATGCCCTGAATTTACTGAAAAAAGAGAATAATAAACAGGAGTACAAATGAGAACAAATAACATGGATGATAACCAGGAGATTCAAATTGACTTATTGGAATTGTTTTACAAATTAAAACGGAAGCTGTGGCTGATTATTATTATAACCCTGTTATCCGGCATCGGTGCAGGAGTTTACAGCACATATGTTTTAACGCCTCAGTATACATCTACGGCTATGCTCTATGTTCTTTCAAAGGAATCTTCAATGACTTCGCTGGCTGATTTGCAGGTTGGCAGTCAGCTGACAAAGGACTACAAAATCCTGATAACCAGCCGGCCGGTAATGGAAAAGGTAGTAAAATCACTGGGGCTTAACATGTCATATAAAGATTTAAAGAATAAAATCAGTGTAACCAATCCCACAGATACCCGCATACTTACATTGGCAGTCCAGGATACGGATCCGGAACAGGCAAAAAAAATCGTAGATGAGATTGCCCTGACTGCATCTGACTATATTGGTGACATGATGGAAATGGTGCAGCCTAAAATTTTTGAAGACGGAGAAGTACCTTCGGTCAAGACAGGACCTGATAACAAAAAAAATGCCATGATTGGAGCTGCGGCCGGCATGTTCTTTATTTTGGCAGTGCTGACAGCCGGCGTAATCATAGATGATACCATTCGCACTGAAGAGGATGCCGAACGTTATCTGGGACTGACAGTACTTGCTGTTGTTCCCAACCGGGAAGGTTCTCCTGCCCAAAAAATAACACATAAATTCTGGAAGAAAAAAACGGACAAAAAGAAGGAGGGGACAATAAAACATGAGAAATTCAGTGAACCTGGCAAATCTAAAGAAAGGAAATTATAGCTATGAGGAAGCGATTAAGACTTTAAGAACAAATATTCAATTTTGCGGAAGTAATATAAAGGTCATTATGTTAGAAAGTGCATTTCCAAATGAAGGAAAATCCAGTATGTCTTTTTCACTGGCTTCCTCTCTGGCTCAAATTGGAAAGAACGTTCTCTTAATTGATGCAGATATCAGAAAATCGGTCATGGTTTCAAGATATCAGCTTGATAAGGAAGTGAATGGGTTATCCCAATTTCTCAGCGGGCAAAAAAATAAAGAAGAAATTATATATGAAACAAATTTAAATAACTTAAACATTGTATTTTCCGGTCCTTATTCTCCCAATCCGGCAGAACTTTTGGAGGAACCTGTTTTTTCATTGCTGATACAGGCGGTTAGAGCAGAATATGACTATATTATCATCGACACACCTCCCATGATGAATCTGATTGACGGAGCCATCATTGCCAACCACTGTGACGGAGCGGTTCTTGTTATTGAAAGCGGAAAGGTAAGCTACCGCGTTGAACAGAAGATAAAAAAACAGCTGGAGAAAAGCGGCTGCCGTATTCTCGGAGTGATTTTGAATAATGTCAATCTGGATAGCGGCAGATACTATGGAAAATACAAAAAATACGGAAAATATGAGGATGAACTCCAGGAGAGTGAATAATAACACGATTGATAAAGGAGGGGGAGGTTATGGGCAGAAAGATCAGATACTGGATCATGGTAGCGGCGGCTATAGGCGTAATAGCCTGGTCAGCAGTTCAGATTTACAGTAAAATACAGCCTCAGCAGACATTGGTTCAGTCTGAGTACCACTGGGATATTCTTGCATGTGAAGTTCTTCTTATCATCAGCAGTTATGCGCTGCTGCTTTTATGGGGAAAAGGAAAATCAGTAAACGGAACCTGGAAGATGGGAAGGTGGACACATGCTGAGTAAAAACCGGATATTTTACATATTCATAGATTTTGCAGCCATTGTATGTTCCTATGTTCTGGCGATGCTTGCAAAGTTTGCTTCCCTGCAGTCGGCAGAATTTATAATAGGGCGCTGGTATGGTGCGGTTCTCGTAATTTTTGCATATTTAACTGTAGTCATGTTTTACCAGTCCGGTAAGCCTTTCATGGAACGCTCCCTGTGGAATGAACTTAAAAACATATTTCTGATCAATATGTATATAGCCCTTGTACTGGCGTTCATTTTATATCTTTCAAAGCTGGGGGGGCGGTCATCAAGAGCTTTTTATCTGTTGTTTTTCTTTTTCAATTATTTTTGTATGGTTCTGGGAAGGCTGTATTTTAAATATTTATTGATTTCTCATTACCATAAGCCGGAAAACCGCAAAAAACTGCTGATTTATGCAAATAGAAGCAATGAATTAAATGTGATGAATAAGTATGTCAATTCAATGCCATATGACTGCGATGTGGTGGCTGTAGCAATTGTGGAGGCAGATCAGAAATCAGGGGAAGACCCGGTGACAGTGCTCTATCTGGTGAATAAGGATGAAAAAGGAAATTTTATGGTTATGAGCCAGGACAGTGTTGCAGAGTATTTAAAAAAGCAGGTAGTCGATGAAGCCTTGATTAGCATACCGGATAACAGCAGGCTGTACTTAGATAATTTAATCAGCCGTCTTGAAACACTTGGAATTGTCGCTCATGTAACTGTAAATACTTTTGGCTTAAGTGAAAGAGAAAAGGTGATTAATTATTTTGGAGGAGAACGGGTCCTTACATATTGTACAAGGGTGTTTGAACCATCGGAATTAATTCTGAAACGTTTGCTGGATATTCTGGGCAGTGCAGTCGGAGTGTTAGTTACAATAATTCTGGGAATTTTGGTTGCGCCGGTGATCTATATGGAATCACCTGGTCCGGTCATATTCAAACAGACCCGGGTAGGGAGAAACGGAAGGCTTTTTTCAATTTACAAGTTCCGGTCCATGTATATGGATGCGGAAGAAAGAAAAAAGGAACTGATGAGCAAAAATCAGATGAATGGCCTCATGTTCAAATTAAAAGATGACCCAAGGATTACAAAAGTAGGTAAGTTTATCAGAAAAACCAGCATTGATGAGTTTCCCCAGTTTTTTAACGTTCTGAAAGGGGATATGAGCCTGGTTGGTACAAGACCGCCCACAATGGATGAATTTGTGAAGTATGAGGAGCACCATAAACGCCGGCTGAGCCTGAAACCGGGAATTACCGGCTTGTGGCAGGTGACTGGCAGAAGCGATATTCAGGATTTTGAAGATGTAGTAAGCCTGGATTTAAACTATATTGATAACTGGTCCATATGGTCAGATTTGCGGATTCTGAGTCAGACAGTAATCGTAGTTATGCTTCACAAGGGGGCTGAATAAATGAAAGGAAGGGAATAGATGAGAGATACAGCAGTTGTAATTATGGCAGCAGGAATCGGAAGCAGGTATGGAAACGGAATCAAGCAGCTGGAGCCCGTTGGACCAAATGGAGAAATCATTATGGATTATTCCATTTTTGATGCTCTGGAAGCCGGTTTTAACAAAATTGTTTTTATTATCCGGAAAAATATTGAAAAAGAATTCAAGGAGGTAATAGGCAAAAGAATTGAGAAACTGGCTCCAGTAGAATATGTTTTTCAGGAACTGGAAAATTTGCCCGAGGGATTTCTCCTGCCGGAAGGAAGGGAAAAACCATGGGGGACAGGACAGGCAGTATTGGTGTGCAAAGGAATCCTGAAGGAGCCGTTTGTAATAATTAATGCGGATGATTATTACGGTAAAGAGGCTTTTATTAAAATACACGATTATCTGGTCAACCATGAAGAGTCAATCCCCTTAAGCTTTTGCATGGCAGGTTTCAAGCTGGGCAATACGTTAAGTCCCAATGGTGACGTAACGAGAGGTATCTGCTCAATAGATGAAGCAGGAAATCTGTCGTCTGTGACTGAAACATTTCATATTAAAAAGCAGGCAGACGGAACGGTTAAAGGCGAGGATGAAAGCGGGAAGCAGATAATTTTATCTGCTGATAATGTGGTATCTATGAATATGTGGGGGGTGACTCCCGGATTATTTACAGATCTGGAAGCTGGATTTGTTAATTTCTTAAAAAGTATGAATGATGGTGAAAAAAAGAAAGAGTATTTACTTCCAGTACTGATGGATGACCTGATAAAAGGGGGAAAGGCAAAGGTAGCGGTTTTAAAAACCAGTGACAAATGGTTTGGTGTTACCTATCAGGAAGATAAAGAAGAGGTGAAAAATCAGATCACTCGTCTGATTGAGGAAGGGAAATACAGTGTGGATCTGTATCAAACAGTCAGATGGTTCTGGAATAATCGAGCTGGTGGAACTCTATAGAGTTAAATAATGCCAGATAAATGGAGGTGCAGAAGATGTATAAAATAGCAGTTGCCGGTACAGGGTATGTGGGATTATCCAATGCAATTTTACTGGCGCAGCACAACGAGGTACAAGCAGTAGATATTTTAGAAGAAAAGGTTGCTGACATTAATAACAGGAAATCCCCGATCATAGACAAAGAGATTGAAGAATATCTGGCGGCAGGAAATTTAAATTTAACAGCAACAACAGACGGAGCTGCTGCATACAGGGGTGCTGATTTCGTCATTGTTTCCACCCCGACAAATTATGATCCGGTAAAGAATTACTTTGATACCAGTTCTGTAGAAGCGGTGGTCGAACTGGTCATAAAGACCAATCCGGATGCAATTATGGTGATTAAATCCACAGTTCCTGTAGGGTATACAAAATCCATTAGAGAAAAATTTAATTGTGAGAATATTATTTTCAGTCCTGAGTTTTTAAGAGAAGGACGGGCACTCTACGACAATCTGTATCCTTCAAGGATTATTGTGGGTGCGCCGAAGGAGGACAATAGACTAAAGAAAGCGGCAGAGACGTTTGCCGGATTGCTGGCAGAGGGAGCAGTCAAAGACAATATTTCCATCCTTTTAACCGATTTAACGGAAGCGGAAGCCGTAAAGCTGTTTGCCAATACATATCTGGCTCTCAGAGTCAGCTTCTTCAATGAATTAGATACCTATGCTGAGATGAGGGAACTGAATACGCGGCACATCATAGAGGGAGTAGGATTGGATCCCAGAATCGGCAATTACTATAATAATCCCTCCTTTGGTTACGGCGGGTACTGCCTGCCCAAGGATACAAAACAGCTTCTGGCTAATTATTACGACGTACCCCAGAATATCATGAGTGCAATTGTGGAAGCAAACAAAACCAGGAAAGACTTTATTGCAGACCGGGTTCTTCAAAAGGCCGGGTATTATACATACGCAGATAATGCCGGATATGATGCCGGTAAAGAGAAGCGGGTTGTTATTGGGATATACCGGTTAACGATGAAGGCAGATTCTGATAATTTCCGGCAAAGCAGTATTCAGGGAGTTATGAAACGCATCAGGGCAAAAGGAGCGGTAGTGGTTATATTCGAACCGACGCTCAAAGACGGCAGTACGTTCTTTGGCAGTCTGGTTCTGAATGACCTGGCCAAGTTTAAGAAAATGAGCAGTGCAGTCATTGCAAACCGCTATGATTCCGTATTGGATGATGTGAAGGAGAAGGTATATACAAGAGACTTATATAGAAGAGATTGATGATAATCGGGAGATGGGAAAATGAGAAAAGAAACTATGAAAATTTGCCTTGTGGGATCATCAGGCGGTCATCTGACTCATTTATATATGCTGAAATCATTTTGGCAGGACAAAGAGCGGTTTTGGGTAACCTTTAATAAAGATGATGCAAAAAGTCTGTTAAAGGATGAAAAAATAATTTCCTGTTATTATCCTACGAACCGCAGTTTAAAAGCATTGGTTATTAATACGCGGCTTGCCTGGAAGACCATCCGGAAAGAAAAGCCGGATATTATCATCTCTTCGGGAGCAGCTGTTGCAGTTCCGTTTTTCTATATTGGAAAGCTGTTCGGAGCAAGGCTTATATATATTGAGGTTTATGACCGGATCGATAAGTCTACCATGACCGGTAAAATGGTATATCCTATCACGGATAAGTTTATTGTCCAGTGGGAGGAGATGAAAAAAATATATAAAAAGGCAATTAACCTGGGGAGCATATTTTAAATATTTACAGGGGGCAGATGAATGATTTTTGCGACGGTTGGAACACATGAACAGCCATTTGACAGGCTGCTTGAAGAAATTGACAGATTAAAAGAAACTGGGATCATCCTGGAAGATGTAATCATTCAAACCGGTTACAGTACCTATGAGCCACGGTATTGTGAGTGGCATAAGCTGCTTCCTTATGACAATATGGTGAAAAATGTTGAACATGCACGAATCGTGATTACCCACGGCGGCCCGGCCAGTTTTATTATGCCGCTTCAGATTGGAAAGATTCCGGTGGTGGTGCCGAGACAATATGAGTTTCATGAGCATGTAAACAATCATCAGGTTGAGTTCACAAAAGCAGTTAAGGAGAGATACGGAAACATTATTCCTGTTTATAATATCACAGAGCTTGCAGATGTGATTGTAAGATATGACAGCATTATTTCCAGTATGCCGGCAGGAATTATGAGTAATAACGGAGCATTCAATAAACAAGTGGAACTGCTTGTTAAGGGATTGTTTAGAAATGACCGGGAGACTGACCGATGGCAAAAGTAGGAATTTTATCCATGCAGAGAATTGTAAATTACGGCTCTTTTTTACAGGCTTATGGGCTGAAGATGCTTCTGGAAAAATTAGGGCACAACGTGGAGTTTGTGGATTATCACACAGGAAAACCGTTGATTTCCGAATCAAGATTCCAAAAGCCGGGATTATTTTTTAAAGTCCGGAAGGTGTTTAAAGCATTTCAGTATGATGCTCCATGGAAGCATCGGATTCAGTTTGTTATATATAAAAAGCAATATGCCGGAAAGTATCTGCCTGTCCTTGGAATTACACCGGAAATGAATTACCTGCCGGAATTAGATGTATTAGTGATCGGCAGTGATGAGGTTTTTAATTGTATTCAGTCCAATCCCAATGTTGGTTATTCTTTGGAATTGTTTGGGAAAAATCAGAGGGCAAAAAAGTTATTGACCTATGCAGCTTCTTTTGGAAATACAACAATGGAAAATTTAAGACAGTATCACAAGGACAGGGAGATCGGCTGGTATTTAAAAAGATTTGATGCGATATCGGTCCGTGACAGTAACTCAGGCTGCATAGTAAGTGAATTAACGGGTGTAACACCGGAATATCACCTGGATCCTGTTTTGGCATATGACTACATAGGGGAGTGCAGGCTGATCCCCCAAATAAAGACAAAGGAACGGTATCTGATTCTTTATGCGTATTCCGGAAGAATCTCCAGAGAAATAAATGACTGGATATTAGCTTACGCAAAAAAGAAGGGAATAAAGGTTTATTCCTTTGGGGGAATCCACAGATGTGCGGATCATTTCATCGATTGTTCTCCGTTTGATGTGCTGGCATATTTTCAGAATGCAGAAGCGGTTATTACAGATACCTTTCATGGTACCATATTCTCGATCATAACAAAACGGAAATTTGTAACGTTAATCTGTAAGAGTACAGGTAATTCCTACGGAAATGAGGAAAAACTGAGTGATCTGCTAAAGAGGACCGGACTTTCTGACCGGGTCGCTTTAAGTATCAATGAGATTGAATCAGTTTTGGAAAGATCAATTGATTATACAGCGGTTGACAAGATTATAAATGCGCAGCGGGTGAAAACGCTGGATTATCTGAAGAAGCAGATTGGCTGTTACGGTGAGGAAAAGCATGGATAATATAATGAAAATCGGGAAGGCGTGTGTTGGCTGCAGAAGCTGTGAGCAGTCCTGTCCTCAGACATGCATACGTTTTCAGCCGGATCAGGAAGGCTTTTTATATCCGTCCGTAGATGAGGCGTTATGCATCGAATGCGGAGTATGCTTAAAGAAATGTCCGGCTTTTGATTTTAAGCCCCAGGGACGCAGACCGGTCCGGATATTAGGACTCAAGAATGAAGATAAAAAGCGGATTTTACAATCCGCTTCCGGGGGGGCTTCAGATCTGTTTGCCCGTTCTGTCATTCAGGCGGGAGGCTGTGTCTATGGCTGTGCTTATACGGAACAACTGGAAGTAAAGCACATAAAGGTTGATAAGGAAGAGGATTTATATCGCATACAATCATCAAAATATGTTCAGTCAGATGTAAATGATTGTTATAAGTCAGTAAAACAGGAACTGGATAAAGGAAGGTTAGTTCTGTTTACAGGCACGCCCTGTCAGGCTGCCGGACTGTATCAGTATCTGGGAGTCAGATCCTATGATAATCTGTTTACTCTGGATCTTATCTGCCATGGAGTCCCCTCCCCGGAATTTTTAAGAAAGTATTTTGAGTATCAGGAAAAAAAGCTTGGAGAGAAGCTGGAGTATTTTAATTTCCGTTCAAAAGAGAAACGGGGATGGGGCACCCAGTATCTGTTAAAGACAAAGACCAAAACAGAGACGAACCTCCTTTCTCTTGATAAATACGGAAAGCACTTTATAAATGGGGATTGTTACCGGGAATGCTGCTATGAATGCAGATATGCCAGTACTGACCGGGTCGGTGATATTACTGTGGGAGATTTCTGGGGGGTGGAAAAAAGTAATCCCGGATTTGCATCGGCAGCAGGAGTTTCGGCCGTTCTGATCAATTCTGTACAGGGAAATAAATTATTTGAAATGGTGAAAGGACAGGCCAGTGTAATAGAAACCAATCTGGAGGCAATTCTTGTGAAGCAGGGAAACTTGCAGCATCCCACCGGCAGACCCCCAGGCAGGGATGGATTTTATGAGAGAATCCAGGACGAAAATTTTATAGATCATCTAAAGGTGGGAGTCTGCTTGAAGGAAAGACTGAAAGCACTTCTTCCGGGAAAGCTTGTCCAAATACTGAAAAGTGTGAATTAGAAGGAGGACTCTGTTTGCGGATTTTAGTAATTAATACAACGCCATTTACCTATCAGGGAATTGCCTGCGTTATCCGGAACTATTGCTTTCGGATAAACAGTCCGGGGCTGGAAATACAATATGCGGTATTTGATCTGCATCCGGAACTGGAGAAAGAATTGAAACAATCCGGCCTTGTTTATTACAGGCTGGCCAGCAGAAGAGCTGATTCCAGGATATATTTTAAACAATTGAAGCTTCTTTTAAAAAATGGACATTTTGATTGTGTCCATATTCATGGGAACAGTGCAATGATGCTGCCGGAACTTGTATTAGCAAAGAACTGCGGGATTGAAAAACGGATTGTGCATTGTCATAACACAACTTGTAACAATCCTCTTTTGAATAGTCTGCTGCTTCCGTTGTTTTACAGATTAAGCACAATCAGACTTGCCTGCAGTGAAGAAGCAGGGAACTGGCTGTACAAAGGCAGATCTTATACTGTTTTAAATAATGCAATTGATACGGAAGTGTTTCGGTTTGATGAATTAAAAAGAACGATAAACAGAAAAAAACTGGGGTTGGAAAATCAATTTGTAATCGGTCATATAGGCCGGATTAATGAACAGAAAAATCATGAGTATCTGGTGCGGGTTTTTAAAGAATTTCATGATCATATGCCGGATAGCAAGCTGATTTGTATAGGAGAAGGTGCATTGCGGCCAGATCTGGAGCAATTGATTTCAGATCTGAAACTGGAGGAACATGTCATGCTGCTGGGGGAGCATAAGAATGTGGAAAATCTGTTAAATGCCATGGACTGCTTTGTTTTTCCTTCTAAGTGGGAAGGGCTGGGAATGGTGCTTTTAGAGGCTCAGGCGGGGGGACTTCCGTGCATAGCTTCAGATGCGGTACCAGGTGAAGCAGATATGGGATTGACGAAGTATCTGCCGTTAGGGAACATGGCATCCTGGTGCCGTGCAATTGAGGATATAAAAAACAAAGAACAAAACAGATGCAAAACCAGTGAGCTGTGTATCAGGACATTAAAACACAAATCGTACGATTTGAATGAAAACATAAAACAATTAGTTCAAATCTATTTCGATATTTCACATGCAGGAACATAAGGAGGTTGCCGTGAAAATAGCAGGTTTAACTTGGTGGAGAAACAACTATGGTTCTGTACTGCAGGCATATGCTCTGCAGCGTGTAATGAATGAATTTGAAAATATTGATTATGAAATACTGAATCAGTATAGCGGGAAAGTAGCCTCCGTGGATAATTTTTATCATAAAATCAAGACCTTTGGTATCAGGAAAACCATTCACAGGATTGTGTGGAAATTTGGCACAAAAAAGTTAAGGGACCGTAATCGGGCGCTTCAGAAGTTTGTGGATGAGGAGCTTAAGATATCCGATAAGCGATATAAGGTGAATTATATTGATTCGGCGAATGAATGCTACGATGGGTTTATCTGCGGCAGTGATCAGATCTGGAATCCGGAATTGGCATCTTTAGACAGCATTTACTGGCTGCCATTTGTAAAGACTGGAAAATTAAAAATTGCATACGCGCCCAGTATAGGCATTGACCAGGTTACAAAAGAACAGAGAAAAATTATCAGAGACAATTTAAACACATTTCGTGCAGTTTCCTGCCGGGAGGAAAGCGGACGCAATCTGATTTCTTCCATTATGGGAACAGAAGACTGTGAAACCGTTTTAGATCCCACACTTCTGGCGGAACGTTCTGTTTGGGATCATATTTGTCCTCCCAGGCGTTTTACGGAAAAATATATCTTTGTCTATTTATTAAGAGGGACAAAGCAGCAGCGAAAATTAATAGAAATGTATGCTGATTTTATCAATTTAAAAATAGTGACAATGCCTTTTCTTGATAATGAACATATCAATAAATATGATAGAAAATTTGGTGATATAAAATACTGGGATGCGTCCCCTTCTGACTTTATCAGTGTCATTCGACATGCGGAGGCTGTATTTACAGATTCATTCCACTGTATGATTTTCAGCTGCCTGTATCACAGGAAATTTTATTTGTTTCCTAAAATCGGTGCACACCAGATGAACCGGTTAACCGATTTGCAGAATATGCTCCATATATCCCCAAGAATGCTGGAAGAAAATGCGACAGTGAGAGACTTATTAAGTATGAAAGCCATAGACTGGAACATAGTGGACGACATAATAAGGGAAAAAAGAATGAAATCAAAGTCTTATTTAAAAAAGGCTTTAGGAATGGCATGATTGTTGGTGGTGTCTGATGAAAAAACAGGTATATGCTTTTAAAAACACAGATACGGAAGTGATGAGAAGTACTTCCGGCGGTGGATTTATAGGGCTTTGCAATGCGTTTGAGCTCTTACATAAGAACCGTAAAAAATATATTTACGGTGCTGAACTGACAAGCAGTCTAAAAGTGCAGCACACGGGTGTTACTTCTGCAAAAGAATGCAGTATTTTTCAAGGTTCTAAATATGTGAAAAGTGACTGTAAAGATTGTTACTTTGAGATCGCCAGTCAATTAAAAAATGGCTGTTTTGTATTATTTTCCGGTACTCCGTGCCAGGTAGCAGCGCTTAAAAATTATATTGACAGGGAAGGAATAACAAAAGACCAGCTATTTACGGTTGATTTGATTTGTCATGGAACACCAAAAACACGGGTATGGAACGATTATAAAGAGTGGCTGGAAAAAAAGGTTCATGCAGGATTAAAAGAATACTCGTTCCGTTATAAGCCGGAAGGCTGGAAGGCATACCCGGCCCGTGCATGTTTTGATAATGGGGTGGTATTAAAGAATACGGCTTTACTGTCTGTATTCTCCCGTCTGCATATGACCGGTTATATCACGGCCAAAGCCTGTTTTTCCTGTCCGTTTTCTAACATGGACAGACCAGGTGACATCACATTGGGAGATTTTTGGGGAATTGAAAACATGAATACTGCAATACCATGGAAATACGGTGTATCTCTCATGCTGGTAAATACAGAAAAAGGAATGGAATTAGTAAAGGGCTTGTCAGATATGGCACAAAAGAACCAGGAAATGTTTTTGGAGGAGATGAAAAGCCAGGAATACATGAAATACCAGCATAATCTCAGCAGGCAGACAGAAAAACCAAAGCTCTATGATGAATTCTGGAAAGATTATGATCAGACCGGTTTTGAAGCGATCATAAAAAAGTATATAAACTATGGCATGAAATATAAAGTGGTGTTTCTTCTTAAAAAGGTTGTAAGAAAAACTCCTTTCATACATTTGTATCGAAAGAAACGGCGGGAAAAAAAACGGTAATAAAAAAACCCATGAAAGGGACAGGAACATACTATGAGGATTCTAATTGTAAATACATTTTATTATCCTAATATGCAGGGCGGGGCAGAACAAAGTGTTAAATTGCTGGCTGAGGGACTTGTAAAAAAAGGGCATGAGGTTGGAATTTACAGCGTGGATTCAAGAGATGGGAATTGTGAAACAGCGATACATAATGGAGTTAAGATATACCGGTTCACAACCAATGATTTTAATTTGTACCGGTTTAGCTATGATAAAAAAAACGTGGGTAAATTTGAAAAAATCCAGCAAAAATTACTCTGCTATTGCAATGGGAAATGCAGTAAAGATTTTGAATTCGTCTGCAATGAGTTTAAACCGGATATTGTTCACACCAATACTATTTATGGGATGTCGTACCTGATCTGGAAAGCTGCATATAAATATAAAATTCCCATTGTACATACCATCAGGGACATCGCTGTTGTATCACCGGTTCAGTATGGCCATAAAGCCAATCCAGTCATACGGCTGATACACAGGCTCTATATGCGTTCCTTTTCAGAATATGTTTCCTGTGTTACCGCTCCTTCCAGATATACCCTTGAAACCTCTCTTGCAGCCGGTTGTTTTAAACGTGCCGGAGTAAAGAAATGCATTTTTAACAGTGTTTCCATAAATCACAGTGAGACAGAAGCAATCATGAAAGAAAAGCAGGATCGTACATCACCCCACATTAAGTTTATGTATGCAGGACGTCTTGTGTATTTTAAAGGTATTGAACATATGATCCGTGCATTTGAAAACATGCAGTACAAAGATTGTGAACTTAATATCTGCGGAAATGGGGAAATGGAGGAATATGTGAAAAAATGCGCTGCACAAAATCCCCGCATTGTATTCTGTGGAAAGCTTGACAATGAAAGGCTGGCGGAAAAATATAAAGAAAGTGATATCCTTATCGTTCCTTCTGTATGGCCGGAGCCGTTTGGACGGGTACTGATAGAGGGGAATAAATACGGTCTGCCGGTGATTGCCGGGCGCTGCGGCGGAATGCCTGAAATTATAGAAAATACACATGGCGGGGAAACTTATGAAGCCGGAGATGCCGGCCAGCTGGCTGAATTAATGGATAAACTGGCAGAACGTAAACGTTATAAAAAGTATTTTGATTCCATACTGCAAACCATTGATATTTATAATATAGACAGGCAGATAGATAAATTTGAACAAGTATATAATGAGATTTTAAGGCGGTGAGATAATTTATGGATATTGTTTTTGTGATTCTTCACTATACTGCAATCAATATGACAATCAGCTCAGTGGCTTCCATACGCAGATATATTGATACGGGTAACTATAAAATAATTATTGTTGATAATTGTTCCCCGGATGATTCCTGGAGAGAACTAAATGTGATTCTGGGGCTGGATGCTGATATAATTTTGCTTCACAGTGATGTTAATGTTGGATTTGCACGGGGCAATAATATAGGATTTTCTTACGCAAAAGAAAAGTTTCATCCCGAATTTCTTGTTTTAATGAATAATGATGTTCATTTAATTGAGAGCTGGATCTATAAAAAATTAAAGCAGAAATATGAGGAGACGGATTATGCTGTTCTGGGACCCATGATTATTACCGGTGAAGGCAGTATCTGTTCCTCACCTCTGCGTAAGGAACTACTGTCGGTGCAGGGGGCCAGGCGCTCGATCCGCAGATATTACCGTTTATTAAGATTAAACTTCTTTGGTCTTGATAAGTACTACCGGTGGATGATGTCAAAATTTCATGAGCATATACCCCAGTATTCTGTGGAAGAACGGCTGGTTTCCCATGAAAATGTGGGAATTCATGGCTGCTTTATGGTTTTTTCTCAGAAATATAGTTCCAGATTTGAAGGGCTGGATCCCAGTACTTTTCTATATATGGAAGAGGATATTCTTTTCCTGCATTTAATGAAAAATAATCTGAAGTCCATATATTGTCCTGATATCACTATTTATCATAAAGAAGATGCCTCCACGGATGCTGTATTAAAAAGCAGTCATAAAAAGAATGGGTTTGTGTATAGAAATTGTATCAATTCCCTGAAAAGCTATTTGAAGATTTTAACTACATATGAAGAAAAGGAAAATTGTAATGGCTATAATGGGCAATAAATTTTTATTAAAAAATTTCACCATCGATGTTTTCGCATTTCTTGTTATGTTTCTGCCGAGGAGATTATATTTTTTTGGTGCATTCAGTTATCGGATCGTAATTTTATTTGTCCTTATTCTCTGTCTCATACTTAGAAAAGGCAAACTATCTATATCCAATACGATCATTGATATTCCCACGGTTATATATTTTGTAATTGCCGGGATTATTTCTTTTATACATTTACAATTTTCTACAGGCATTGGTTATATCATTGATACGTGTCTGGTTTTGATTATTATATATAATTTATTGCAGAAAGAACAGGATATTAATAGGTTCATCAATGTATTTCTGCTTTTTTTATCCATATATGCAGCTCTGGGAATTCTTGAGTGTTTAACAGGATTTAATATATGGGATCTGGTGCGTTCTGCCGGATATCAAAGATACAGATTTGGTTTATACAGAAGCTATGGTTCAAGTACAAATTTTACCAATAATGGGGCATTTCTGATGCTGTGTTTGCCAATTGTTGTATGGAAAATGCAACAGGAAGAGGTTCATAAAAAAAAATATGCGGTTATTTACGGGTTAGTACTCCTTAATATACTTGCAACTCTGACCAGATCAATTATTTTATGTACAATCTTCCTGCAATTCATCTGGTTATTAAAAGCGGGAATGATCCAATTTATAAAAAAACATTTTGTGCAGGTTATGGCAGCAGCAGCGGCTTTGGTTCTGCTGATTCATATCCCGGTTATATATAATTTTTTAAATCAATTTATTTCCATGTTTGTTGCGTTGTATGATTATGAAACTGCAAATGAAATTTCAGATTCCTTTGGTTCCAATGCAGGTGGGATGGGGCAGAGATTTTTATTATATACCTGGATATTTGATGCAGTGAAAGACAAAATCTTATTCGGATTAGGTCCGAATTACCCGTTTGAATATGCCTTTATGACTTTAACCGGTAAACGCATGATTAAGACTTCAATTGAAAACCAATATTTAGTACATCTATACCGGTATGGTATGACAGGTTTAATCAGTTATTTGTTTATGTTAATCAGTATTATCTCCAGATTGTGGAAAAATATGGAAAGTGATCTTGCGGAGAAAGGCAGGAAATGTACATATGGCTTTATGATTCTGACTACAGTCTTTATTTACTTTATAAGCGGTCTGTCTTTTGCTGCATCAGATGATTTTAGGATGTTGTTTCTTATATTATCATTATATTTTGTCCATTGTCAGCTTACAAAACGAGGAGAACCTGCGAATGATGAATTATCTAGTGAAATATAAAAAAAAATGGAATGCTATGTCTCCGGTTGCGAAATCTTCCATGGCGATGATATTTGCTAAATTTTTTCAAAAAGGTCTGAGCATGATCAGCGGGCCTGTTTTTACCAGAATCATGTCATCATCGGAATATGGTATCATCTCAACATTTACTTCCTGGCAAAGCGTGCTCTATATTATTGCAACGTTAAATATGGCCAGCGGTGTTTTTAATAATGGAATGATAGATTTTAAAAAAGACAGGGAATCGTTTACATATTCCATCATGTGCCTGGCTAATCTGTGTACGTTTCTATGTATGGGTGTTTATTTTTTGTTTTACAAGTGGTTAAATCCTCTGTTTGATATGCCTGTCAGCCTTATTGCGGTCATGCTTTTGTACTTTATATTTACCCCGGCTTATAATTACTGGATGGGAAAGCAGCGGTTTGAGTATAAATATAAAGGGATTACTGCTGTTACCATAGTGACATCCTTACTTTCATTCGTGTTATCGGTCGTTTGTGTACTGATGGCATCCGATCAGTATAAGGCCGTAACAAAAGTAATAGCAGCTGAGTCTGTTTCCATAGGCATCGGTGTTTTCTTTTTTATTTTCATAATAATAAAAGCAAAGGGGAAAATAAAATTCGCTTATTGGAAATATGCATTGGAATTTAATCTGCCGTTGATTCCCCACTATTTGTCCATGTATGTTCTTTCAAGCTCGGACCGGATCATGATCAGTAAATTAATTAATACAAGTGCAACCGCTGTTTACAATGTTGCTTATACAGTGGCAGGTATTATGCTGATTTTCTGGAATGCGGTAGATGCATCCTATGCTCCCTGGATTTATCAGCAGATGGAACGGAAAAATTATCAGTCAATCAAAGCCAGAGGGAATCAGGTACTTTTGTTCTTTTCCGGACTTACCATATTATGTACTTTATTTGCACCTGAAATTATCTGCATTTTAGCACCTGAAAGTTATCACAGCGGAATTTATGTTATTCCATCGGTGGCAGCAGGAGTATTTTTTACAGCCTGTTATTCTTTATATATGAGGCTGGAGCTGTATTTGAAAAAAACCAAAACAGTAATGGCAGCTACATGCTCGGTTGCAGTATTGAATTTAGTTCTAAATTATATATTTATTCCTATATTCGGATTTGTTGCTGCAGGATATACAACACTGGTCTGCTATGGGCTGCTGGCATTTTTTCATTATTGCTGTGTGAAGCATTTAGGTTTTAGTCATGTCTATGATAATAAACGAATTTTAGGCTTATCCTGTTTTGTGGTTTTGATTACGGTAATTATTTCAGAAATTTACAGTTACATGTTGATCCGTTACAGTTTGATCGCAGTACTTGGATTGATAATGGTAATAAAAAGGAAAGAAATTGTTAAGATGCTGAAAAAATAAGTGAAAGGCCGGGGAGTAATAAATATGAAAATTGGAATATTAGGTTTGCTGTTTCATGCAGGCAATAAGGGCTGTGAAGCTCTTTCCTATGCTTTTTTAAATCTCATTGATGAGATCGCACAAAGGCAGAAAGATAAAATAGAAATAACCATAATAACAACGTTTCCGGCAAAGAAATTTCTAAAAGCAAAAGGAAATTACAAAACGTGTATGAGGGAATTTCTTCCAAAGTATACCTATAAAAATTTAAACATTGGATTTTGCTTTTATAAAATGGTTTGGGGTAAATACATGATTTCATCTGAGGTAAAGGAATGCGATGTTGTATTTGATTTTACTGCAGGAGATAGTTTTACAGATATCTATGGTCGCAGGCGTTTTTTTGTACGCACTGGTTTAAAACAGAAAATCATTGATATGGGAATTCCACTGGTGCTTGGAAGCCAGACAATCGGACCGTTTAATGATAAAGATGTCAGGGATATGGCTGTAAAGGTCATAAGTGGCTGCAAAGAGGTTTATGCCCGTGACCAGTTATCAGCAGATTATACGTTTAAAATAAGCGGACGAAAACCGGTCCTTACTACAGATGTGGCATTTGCTCTGCCCTATACAAAAAGTGAACATAAAAATAATATGGTAAGCATTGGATTCAATCCCTCCGGTCTGCTGTGGAATGGAGGTTACACCGGAGACAATCAATTCGGACTCACCGTGGATTATCAAAAATATTGCAGGGAGGTTATACGAAGTCTCCTGAAAAAATACAAAGTTTTTTTAATTCCCCATGTTCTGTCTTATCAAACCCAGAATGTGGATAATGATCTGATTGCAGTATATGCATTAAAAATGGAATTTCCGGCTTTAGTTGTGATTGATGATTTTACCACACCTATGGAAGTAAAGTCTCATATTGCACGCATGGATGGGTTTATTGCGGCACGCATGCATGCGGCTATCGGGGCATTTTCTGCAAACGTAGCCTGCGTCCCGTTTTCTTACAGCCGGAAGTTTGAAGGATTATTTGACAGCCTGGGGTATGGCAGGGTGATACATGGATGCTCGGATACCACTGAAACAGCAATAGAAAAAACCCTGGACTGGATAGAGAAGCATACGGAACTGAAAAAAGAGGTCATTGCGTGTAACAGGCTGGCAAGTGAAAAAACCAATCAATTAAAAGATAACCTTGAGATGCTGCTATATGGAGGAAAAGGAAATTGATCAGACAGGAAAATACAGTTTATGCCGGGAGTGATGAGATGTACACGGAATTCTGTTCAGGCTGCGGATTGTGCATATCACAAAAGAAAGGCCAATGGGAAAAAGATAAGAAAGGATTTTTTAACGCTGTCAGCAATGATAAGGCATTTCACTCATTTTGTGATAAAGTTTGTCCGGCTGGTGGAATACAGTGCAGGGAGTTGGAAAAGGGGAGTGTATGGGGGCAAAATACCGGTGTCTATCTGTCACATTCGACAGATGAGTCTATCTGGTTTGAGGCCTCCAGCGGAGGTGTTCTGACTTCATTATGTTTATTTTTGCTGGATAACAAAATGGTGGATGGAATTATACAGACGAAAATGGATCCGGACAACCCAATCGGTACGAAGACCTCCTTAAGCAGAACACGGGAAGAATTAATGGACTGCTGTGGTTCAAGATACTCGGCTTCGGCTCCGTTATGGGATATAAATGATTATTTAAATGGGGATGAAACATATGCATTTGTAGGAAAACCCTGCGATGTGACTGCTCTGCGCAATTTTGC
>JAEWPQ010000007.1 GCA_023460575.1 Bacillota bacterium | reverse complement strand
AAGGCTCACATCCTGTCCCATCAGTCCATCCAGATAAGGAGCCCGCCCTGCTGCCATAAGGATCTGTCCGGAGCGGATGGTTTGTTCCTCTCCATTTACCTCATAGATGCATGTTAATCCCTGATTGGATTCCTCTCTGATTTCCTTAACCTTTGCCCTGCAATGGATTGTAATTCCTTTTCTTTTAAGTTCCTCTTCCAGAGCCTGGGAGACTTCTGTATCCATAGGTCCTAATAAGTGGTCTTTACTTTCCAGTATAGTCACATGGGAACAGAGGGCGCTGAAAATAGTGGCAAATTCCACTCCGATCACCCCGCCTCCGATGATCGTGAGACGATCGTAATTCCACGTGTCAGAAGCTAACAGCCGGTCACTGGTCAACACCCCGGGAAGGTCTGCTCCCGGAATCTTTAGCATCACCGGTTTTGCCCCGGTGGCAATGATGATGTGATCTGCCTCATAATAATCCTTGCCTTCCAGACCGTTCACTTCTATGGTTCGCCCCCGGCGTATAGTGGCAGTTCCGCTAATAACGACTATACCTGCTTCTTTTACAAGCTCATCCACTTCCTTTCGGTACGCTTTTACGGAACGTTTTTTATAATTCTGCATCTTTTTAAAATCAAATGATATAAAATCTGTGGATACCCCGAATTCATCGCTATTTTGAAGAGCATCAAATATACTGGAGGCGTGCAGCAAGGCCTTTGTAGGAATGCAGCCTTTGTTAATACAGGTTCCTCCCAGTCTTTCCTTCTCAACAATGGCGGTCCTAAGTCCCAGACCGGCGGCTTTTAAAGCAGCTGTATATCCGCCCGGCCCTCCGCCGATCACAAGAAGATCATAATGTTCTGCCATTTCAGTCCTCCTGCCGGATCATTCCAAAATGCAGGCAGGCATTTTTAATTCCCTCTTGATCAATAGGATCCGTAACATAATCGGCTGCCTTCTTTAATTCAGTCATGGCGTTACCCATGGCAATTCCCTTGCCTGCTATTTTAATGATATCGTAGTCATTCATGCTGTCTCCAAAGGCTATTGTTTCCGTAAGAGGTATTTTAAAATAGTCGCAGAGTCTTATCAGACCCATGGCTTTTGAAGCCTTTCGTTCCACCACATCTGCTCCCCGTTTATCAGCAAACATATGCACATGGATATCCGGGAATTGCTCCTCCATGGCTTTTGCACCAGCCTCATCTCCGATATAGGCCATAGTTCTCACTTCCAGCTCCACAAGCTTTCCTGGATCTTCAAATCTTCTGCCGCATTCTCCCCATAGCGTTGCATCATGCCTTTTTACCACCTCGGGATTAACATAATAATCCCATTCTCCAACAGTAGTTCCTACGCTGTAAGGAGTTTTCTCTGCATAGGCTAGAATTTCTTTCAGCAGAACCTTATCAAAAGTATGTTCATAAATGATCTGATCCCCCACAGTCACCTTCGTCCCATTGAGATGGATGATTGCATCCGGCCTTACCTGATCCCGAATGGCTGTGCTGAAAATGGAATCCATGTCTCTGCCAGTTGCCAGTACGATGGTATAATTTTCTCTCAATTTTTCTATAGTTTCCAAGGCACTTGCAGGAATTGTCCAGTCTTTATGGTCCAGCAGTGTCATATCTACATCAAAGCTTACAATTGGCTTCATCTATCTTCACCTATTTTTCTTCCTGAATAATCGTCTCCTTACCATAATATATTAAATTTGAAAATTTTTCAAGAAATATACTTTACCAATTGGAAACTTTCTGCTATAATACCATATGTGTCAAGAAAACGGAGTATGGCGTAGCTTGGTAGCGCGCTCGGCTGGGGGCCGAGAGGTCGCAGGTTCAAATCCTGTTACTCCGATTGTTTGTGAAGTGTTTGAAGCCTTAATTAACTAGGTTTTCAGCACTTTTTTTCAAATAAGGATACAAAGCAGTTGCAACTATTTGTGTTGGCTGTTGTAAAATGTTTGAATTTTTGGAATAATTTCACTTGCCTTTTTTAAGGTTTTCAGTTAAAATGCATTTATGGAGACATAGCTCAGCTGGGAGAGCATCTGCTTGACGTGTAGAGGGTCGCAGGTTCGAGTCCTGTTGTCTCCATGATTTTAAAACCCTAGTAACTGCAAGAATTCCTTGTAAATGCTAGGGTTTTTGTTATTTATGTTTTGCATTATCAAGCAGTATTTTGCACTTAAATGTATCAATTTGCTTGCAAGTATCACACGAAGTATCACACGAAAATCAATCAAAAATGATATAATTCACTTAGAAAAGGGGAGGACACCTATACTTATTGTCCTTCCCTTTTTGTTATTTTATATTGGAACCGGAGCCATTTTATTACGAGAATATTCCCTTTTCCATTTGTTCTTTACATTGGTATAGGCTTTATCAGAATCTAATTCCGCAGTAATTTTAGCATCCTCAAGTTTATCGGCCAGAACATTTCCCAACCGATCATAATCAATGATACCGGATAATGCCGCATTTAACTCAGCGGATATGCCTGCTTTAAAATCATAAGAAGGTTTGTCGAAAGATACTGAAGCTTTTGTATCTACCATATCAAAAAATTCTCGATTGACACTGTATGTAGTCCCTACATTCGGGGTTACTATATTTGCCACATCAAAAGCCTGAGACACATTATCCGCCCACTGTTCAATCAAACTTGTGGAAGAATCCATATTATCTGACAGTCCATTATTAAATCCTGCAACTGTATATCCACCAAATTTTGAGAATACTTTTGATGGTGATTCGATTTTTAGGGATCCAGTAAACCAGCCGGTTAATTTATCCACCCAGGTTTGAAGAACTCCTTTACTCTTATGTTCATTATCCTCTACACCCTTATTTAATCCCTCAACAATATAACTTCCAAATCCTGAAAACACAGTAGAAGGTGAATGGATTCCCAGTGCATCTGCAAAAGGATTTGCAACACCTAGTGTAGCAAAGCTCTTTAGTATACCAGGAGTACTTGACTTTTGCAGTTCTTCAAACTTTTGCTTAAGGCCCTCGTTTGAATAGGCGGCCCATCCGGATCCCAAAGATTGCATTTCCGTATCCAAGGACTTGCCACCCTCCAAAACCTTATTGGCACCAAACATACCTGCATTAAAGAACTTTGTTGAGTTTTCAGTATTCTGTAATTCACCTGTTACTGCATCTGTAACTGCATTGGCTGCACCTTTCGCTTCTGATTTTCCACCATCACCAATTGACTTTACTAACAGTTTGCCCCCATCATAAGATACTTGATATCCTTTGGATTCATAATCAGCTTTTACTTTGGCCCAAAGTTCGTCATTCATGGAACTTACAGCTTCAGGGACTCCGTTTTTACCACCTTGACCAAATTGGACAACACCTTTCTCACCAAGATCATACATATCTTTGTCAGTATTTCCATATGCATCGATTATTGATTGATACAGTTCTACGGCAGCGCCCCCGACAACTTGTTTACCGTTAACAAATACACCACCCAGATCATCAATAGCCTTTGTTGCATCGATAGTAACCTTTCCAAAGTTCATAGAATTAACAGTATCTTCCAGTTCCTCATATTTCTTTTTATGATCACTTAAAACCTCATTAGCGGTATCATATGCTAAATTAGCCTCCTCCACTGATTTCTTTGCACTATTCTGTGCTTCCGTAGACTTTCCTAATTCCTGCTCATAAAAGGATATTTGCTGTGCTAATTGCTGTGCAATTGACTTGCCATTATCCATGGAGATGCCATATTTTTCTAATGAATCTTTGTTTTTTTCATACCATATATTTTGATCTTCGTAGCTCTCCGTGAGGCTATCCATAGCCCCTTGCAAATTACCAAGTTTATCCTTGTTATTTTCATATTGTTTTTCAGATATGGCCATTTGCACATTAGCCTCAGATAATGCAGTTACATATTCTTCTACCACTTTCTGATAGGCCATAACCTGATAGTATTCTTGTTGCTTCTCAATAACCTTCTGTATTTCATCCCTCTGAGCAGAGTATCTACCGGTTGTCTTATCGATCATTCCTTGTAATTCTGGAACTTTATCAATCAATTGCTGTGCATAGTTCTTCATCTGTTCTTGTTCTGTAGATGTAAGAGAAACCTGATCCGCAAGATTAAAATATGATTGAGCAAGAGTATCTAACCTCTCCGCGTCATGGTCTGCGCTTTCAATCACCTTTCGACTATTAGTTGCAATATTCAAAAAAGCATCTGCAGCATCATTCAGTTCATCAGTGTTAGAACCAATTTTATCCTGGAATTCAGAGAATTCATCTGCCATCTTCTTTTTCCAGTTCTGATTCATGGCTATTAAGGCTCCTGCAATGGCACCAATGCCAAGTGCGATCGCCACAAATGGATTGGCGGCTGCCCAGGCTACAGCCTCAATGATGAAATCATCAAATGCAACATAAAGCCCAATAATAGCAGTCTTTATTGCATCTATTGTGATTGCTATAGTCTTGTATGCCATAACAGTGGTTGCGAAACCGAGAAAAGCTCCTGTCAGTAACACAAGGGTTTCCTCAGGTATCGCCAGAATAGCGGAAGACAAACCTTTGAGGACCAAAGCAAGCATACTGACAGCTCCCGAAAGAACAGGAGTAAGTACTTTTGCTAAACCCTCAACAAAAGCAATAAGTCCATTTCCAATTCCTATTGCAAGGTGAGAAAGTGCCTTATATACATCATCAAGTGCATTAACAAAATTCTTCCAATTAATCTTTTTTGATAGATTTGTCATTACATCGAGAAGACGAGGTAGACCATTTCCAATCCCCCATACGGCAACTGGCTTTAAGAAATGAGCATAAAAATCTAACAAACTTGTAAAAGAGAGTATTGTTAGTTTTGCTAACTCCTTATAAAATTCACCTAAACTTGTACGGAGTTTTGTCCAATTAATATCCTTCAGCATAGAATTGGTTATATTTAAAAATCTGGCCAGACCATCTTCTCCCAAAGTCCAAGTACCAACAGGTACCAGAAAGTTTTTATAAAAATCTGTAAGTGTATCTGCATTGAATCGTCCAAATTCTTTGAAACCTTCATTCCAAAGCTTCTTCATAGCTTCTCTGGTAGGTTCGGCAATTTTCCATATTCTCTGAAAGGCTTCTTCTATTTTATCAGCCATCTCCTGTGATGAATTCTTCATGTTGGCAAAAGCAGAATCCCAAGATTTTTGATATTCCGAAAAAGCATTTAAAAACGCATCATCGAGAATACCAGAGCCCGCCCCTCCTGATCCGCTTCCCCCGGAAGAAGATTCTTTTGTCGAAACTACGTTCAATTTATCAAAATCCTGCATGTTGTCAGACATTTTTTTTGTATTTTTAGCGGCATCCCCTGTACTATCTGCTACGCCTTCAGCTGCATCTTGCATACCACTCATGTCAATAGCTGAAGATCCTATTGCCATGCCCATGTCACCAATTTTTATCCCAAGTAAATTTCCAACCCAGGCAAATAGGCGTTGTACTGCAATCAGTAAAGCATTTATGTAAGGTAAAACACTTGTAATGATTGGGAGAAATATATTACCAATGGTTCTGGCCAAGTTCTCAAAATTTGATTGCAGCAACCTTAACTGGTTTGCAGGTTGTCCAAGAGTATTTGACAAATCCCCCCAGGCATAACGGGTAGAATCTAATAAAATTATAGTTCTTAACAATGCCTTGTCTTGTTGATTTAAAGTTGAGATTTTTGCCTTTATTCCAAGTTCGTTCAACTTCTCCTGCATATTTACATTACGTATATTTACACCGTATTTATCTAGGGTACGGCTCATTCCAACCATACCAGATGCCATATCGTTCCATACATCTTCAAATTTCAGATTCCGTACAGAAGCAAGATCGGCACCAATCATGGTTAGAGCATTTGACAGTTTTAGTGAGGTTTCAGAGGCAACACCCATAGAAGATGCCATCTGTCCAAAGGTTGCCTGATAGTTCATAAGTCTTTCCGGATCTATCCCCAAACTTGGCATTCCTGTTGATACTAAATTTCCATTATTGTCCGCAATAAAACCGGACATCTTTCCCGTTACTTCCTGTGCGCGTTGACTAAATGATTTTGCATACGCTTCTGCAGAATCATAGCCTTGCTTTTTCCAGCTTTTTATCCCATTTTCCGCGACCTGTCCCCAAGCTGCATCAAAGTAGTTCAGCGTTTCTATGTAATCCATGGAAGCTTCTGTGGCTTTCCATAGTCCCTTAACTCCACGAACTACTAAAAAATATTTCGCATAGAGCATACCAATCTGTGAGGCAAGGCCTTTCGTACTTCCTTTAGCCAATCTCGTACTGCTTGAATAAGCATTTAAGCTATTTTTCATGGCATGGCCTGCACTCGATACCTTAGATCCGTTTGAAGCTAAGTTAGCCAGCGCATTGGTCATATGGATCAGATTTTGATTCACTGCGGGCGCAGTAGACAGTGTTGCCATAAGATTTTTTAAAGCGATTCCCAAATTTTGAATATTAGGAACTGCATTACCAGCTGATCTCCCTCCCAACTTTGATATGGAGGATACAAGACTATCTAGCCCGCTTATGTCAAAACTGAGGGCGCCAATTCCGTTCAAACCACTTACAAACCTTAAGATTTGATCTTTAATGGGTTTGAGGTTTGTTGCCGCTTGAGTGGCTTTTGTGCCACCAAGACGGCTAATATTGTTTACAAGAGCATTAAGCCCTTCTATATTAAATGTAATTCCACCAACGGAATTCATATTGGTTACGAAACTGTGAAGGTAATCTGAAATCTGCGGTAGATTCTTTACCGCTTGCGTAGCATTGACTCCACCCAGTCTACTAATTGATGATACAAGTTTATATAAAGAATCCGGATTAAAGCTTAAACTTCCTACACTATTCATTCCAGACACAAAATTCGCCATACTGGTTTTTAAAAATTCCAGATTTTGCGTTGCTTCTGTAACTGAGGCTCGCCCTAACCTCGAGATGGAATTAGCTATGTTAGTTAAAGTCTCTGTATCAAATTTTAGACTGCCAATACTACCTATGCTATTTGCAAAACTTTCCATAGCATGAGCTGTACTGCTCACTCCTTGTGCGTTAACCTCTGCTAATTTATTAAGGCCATTTGTCACTCTGGAAAAATCAGCAGTTTTCGTATTGTTTGAAAAATTCTGGATTGAGTATGAAATCTGATTAATTCCAGAAGCCACCTGACTTGAACCGGACATTTCTATCCCGGAAATTGCAGACTGCAGAGACATCATCTTTTGTATAAATTTATCTATTTTGGCATCAGCACTGTTTGTACTGGCATCTATTTGGACTTTCAGGTCATCAATAACATCAGCCATGGTCTTACCACCTTCTTCATATACAAAAAAAGGCGAGTGAATTTTCGACCATCACTCGCCTCTTAAAAGTTTATTGTTTACATCACTATCCATTCCATTGAAAAATGACATGAACTGATTTAACGCTTTTTCTTCTTCAATCTTTTTCTCTTCTTCTGTCATGGGTATTACCCTTACTGGCTTTTCAAAATATCGACCTTTCTGTTTCCGCTTTATAAGCGGCATTGCATTGCAAACAGTTGCATCTAAGGCCGAAGCTACATATTGACCCATAAGCCACATATCATCGCTTTGCTGCTGCCTTTTTCTTCGATATGCTTCAGCAAATGAAAGCAATTTTCGAGGGTTCAAGTGCCAGAACAAATCATAAGGTACACCCATTACTAAAGCTTCTGGCAGATATTGTTCCCATATTATTTTGTGCCAGTCGATTTCTTTTTGCGATCCTGAGGAGTCTTCACGGATTTGGACTTCGCTTCTGCTTCCTGGTTCATTTTTTCCACCAGTTTGTCCAATCCGGTCAGTTTGAAAAAACCGTCTTCTTCCATACACTGTTTGAGAAAATCAAACATTCCATAAAAGGAAGCTCGATCATCATCAGGATTTTCTTTTATAAACTGTTTAAATAATTCTTTTGCTTCCTTTTCATCAGAAACAGGGTTATGCTCCAATAAACCGGCATAGAAAAAAGATGGAACTACAGACGGCAGATCGGATACCATATCTGCCGTGCCGTCTATCACCATTTCCATCATTGACTGTTTATCGTCCTTTTCAAAATTTCCACGACGAGCCATATAAGATCCTGAAACCACTTTAAAAGCCTTGTCAACACAATTTTTGTGTTCAGCTGCCTCAAAGGAAAACTCGATTTTATAATCTTTTCCTCCAATTGTTAAAATCTTCATTTTAAATACCTCCCATTAATATCTCATTTATTCAGTAGCAACCGTAGGGACTATCGGAGTGTCCCAACCAATTTCGCCTGTAGGAGTCACTGAAACACTTGTATCCCAAGCATTATCAACATCGGAAGCCGCCCAACCCATACGAGCCGGTACGCAAGTAAAGTAAAAAGCTTTGTCCAATCTTGGGTGATAAAATTCCAGCCACATCCGCTTGTTAGATGCTCTGGCAGTATCATAATCATCACAAATTTTTTCCCACATTTCCAGGAACACTTGAGTCATGCCAAAGGTGATTGCAATTGCTCCTCCTGGATCCTTTAATCCATCAATGTAACGTTTCCACACTGTATCATTTAGAGAAGTCACATCATACGTTCCCGTTTCCGGATTGAAGTCTGGAATGCTTTTCGGATTGGGAAGATCAATAAATGCCGTAGGCTTTGTACCCGCAGTTGCTTCAATGGCATATCCTACATGGATGCCGGCGGTGCTTAAATCTACTGCTGTTGCCATAATTTTATATCCTCCTTTTTTCGCAAAAAAAGAACCTCGTCATATGACGAAGCTCAAGATTATTAATTGCTATATTAAATCGCCCTCGCAATAGGTTCTATGGAATCTTGCAATCCAACGATATGCTTCTGATGTACTTGAACGGTCCACTTCCAACGGACCATATTTTAAAACGAATCCAAGCCCTGTCATAATATCTGCTGCAAGGAAAATTAATTGCTTTGCCTTACTGGACGAACTGGAATCATACATGGTAATTTCAAAGTCTGCAGATATGGAGCACTGTTTATTTTGCAAAGAGCTGCTCGTTGTTGGCTGCCCAAGACTTTTAAAATAAAGGTATGGAAATGCCGAAGGAGTATCATTCCTGGTAGTGCCGCTGCCTTTTAAATACTTCTTTATTCTTTCATCATTTACCAGCCGGGTATAAACCAGAGAAGAAATATCAAGCATTACTGGAATACCTCCTTTACAATAGCCGCCACCTGTGTCCGAATAGCCACGGAAGCATTATACATAGGCATCGTGGCTTTTGTACCGTATGTGTGATGCCATTTTTCGTCTTCTCCCCAATAATACCAACCATCTGGGTCAAAAGCATGAATCTGCCCGGGATACGTACCCACACCCATTCCAAATTCACCAGCTTTAGGGTTCTCGTTGGCATTTAACCGAATACCAGCTCCAAACTCAACAAGGAGTAATGTATTTATGGTTCCGTGGTAATTGGATTTGGTTTGCCCGGCGGAGACCAAAATGGCTTTAGAGCCGTCTGTCCTAGGCTCCATTTCCACCCGGAGA
The DNA here is from genome assembly GCA_023460575.1 of Bacillota bacterium. GTDB lineage: Bacteria > Bacillota > Clostridia > Lachnospirales > Lachnospiraceae > Lacrimispora. The sequence goes on along the minus strand of JAEWPQ010000007.1, from coordinate 45,435 downwards.
GTAATTGTTTTGCCTAACGGGGATTCGCTGATGCTTTGTAGGGCTACGGTCTGTCCTGTTTCTGCCAATCGGCGGCATAGCAATTCTGTCTTATTGCGTAGATCCATTTTGTATCGTTCAAGCTGATTTATGATATCCTGGATTCCTTTTGAGGAGAAACTCCCTCGGATTACTCGTTTTGACATTTCAATCCATCAAGATGTTTTCTCCATTCTTCATCAGTCATGGATCCAACATCTACATTTTGATTTTCCAGTAATGGGGACAATGGCCAGACCTTTTCATAGGTTGCTTCAAAGATATCAGGCTTACAAGGATAAAGTTCTCCTTTAACCCCTTGAATGATATAATCTCCCATGCTGACCTCCATTGTTCCTTCTAAGGTTGCAATAAAGAGACGCCACTCTGTTTCTGACTGTCCTTTACGATAATGTAATATTCCAGTTTCAAACGCTTCTGACAACCATTTTGTTTCCATTCTTTCTGGTTCTATACCTAATAATTCATGATCATAATGGTAAGCTTCAATTACCACTGGTTTCTTTTTATACTTAGCCATTCTCCGTACCTCCGTCTGGCAACTGTTTAATAGCATACAACAAGGAATTCAGGCTCCTTGCAACTTTCACAACCTTATAATCTGCTTTCCTACCATCGCCCGGCTTCCGGTCAACAAACACCTGAGATAACTCATCAATAGGAAGAGTAAGGTCACAGGAGCATATTACTTTATCATAATCTGTATTCACTCCGAAAGGCTCTGTTTGAGCTTCGGACCGTGCCGGTGATACATTCGCCCGGAACTTCACCGGGGGCGCATACCCAACCGTATAATCGCCAGTAAGGAGTGGTTCGCCAGTCACCGGATCAGGAATAATATTCCCGTCCAAGTCTTTTTCATAGACAGGGATATGTTCTGAATAAAGCTGATAATATAGCGTTTTCTGGTTGCGTTTCAAACCTCTCATAATCAAATCACCAGCTTTTCATATATCGCCTTGATTACCTTTGCGTCATATAATGCGTTATGCTTATCTCTGGGTATGGAGTTATCGGAGGATTCAGAAACAATTTCTTCTCTGGATTTATCAAAGGCTTCTCTTTCAGAAATCCCATAATGCCTTGCAATATCCTGATTAATATCATGACAGCTTGCAGATACATTTTCCGGCAAGTCAAAAGCTGTCCCAAAAAGGTCAATCAACAAAACAAAATCATAATGAGAAACATCAGACACGAATTGAACTGATTCAAACTGAGAAAGCCAGCAAATAAACTCCACCTTAACTTCTACCTTATTGCCGCTCATGTAAAGGCTATATCCATTTGCCTTAACACTAACAGAAAAACCGGAAGATGAGACAGGTATATAATGAGCCCATTTATCAGTTTTCTTTCCATGAATATTGAGATTTTTAATAACATTCTCTTGAATCCAGTCATTACACTGCTCTTTTGCATAATCATCAAATTCTGCATAGAAAGTCTTACCGTCTTCTGCCACACAACCCAGGCTAATAAGTGTTGTGTTCTTATGCAATCCGGTAAATTCTGTATCAAAATATATTTTCATGGGATCCTCACCGCCTTTTAAAGGTCTACACCTTCCATAACTGCCCTTGCTTCCAGAACCGCAATATAATCAGTCATGGCGGTAATCTGCATATTGTAAGTGCTTCTCGGACAAGTTGGTTTAAAGCCCAGTTCATCCTTATCCCATCTTTCCAGCATTGCTTTCAGTTTCTGATAGCGGATAACAATCTGATAATATTCAGCCCTGAAACGTTCTTTGTAATCCGCACTGCCCATCATTTGCAATGTATCTTTTAATTCCATTTCATTCATGATCATTCTCCCTGTATCCTCCCAGACAAATTAAGCATATCTGCCCACCACCATTATTCCGATATGCACCCTGCGTCCAGCCGGGAGGTTAGCCAGACACGCACCGTCTAAAATATAAGCTATAAAGTTTTTGCCATAGGCACGACATCAAAGTAAAGATCGTCTTCACTCTGATAGCCACGGGAAATCCCGTTTTCAGAGTGGGAACTTTGCCCCTCACTTCCCTGTTTAGCCCAATAATAAACAGCGGCATCAAAGACCATATCTCGGTACTTTGAAACCGCCGCTTCCTTTTGCGCGTCAGTATACCCATAGGGATAACGCTTAGAGCATATCTTGCGAATTGCCCGATTGATGAGAATGAGCAGAACCGGATTATCCTGTTCACTTACTTCGTCACCAAGATATGTACTTACATCAGCCAGAATCTCCGTTTCCACTTACCTCACCACCTTTTATTCAGTCTTTGCAGGTCTTCCACGTTTTGGCTTAACATCTTCATTAACAATTTCCATTGCTTTTTGAATGGTTTTATCCGCTGCCTCAGTATCTATCGTTCCGGAAAGATTGCCGTCCTCATCATATGTATTTGTGCTTCCATCTGGATTCATCTCCAATGCCCCATCGGGAACATTATCTGTTATTTCCGGCAATTCCATCGGAACATCTTCACCGGCTTTATAATAAGTACCATTATGGTTTACCATATACGGAAATCTCATATCACTTTATTCCCCCCTTACGCAACCTCTAACACAAAGGTTGAATCCATTCCCTCATAAGACGGAAGCACGATCTGTGATACAGATGTTGAAACCGCAACTGGAGGACCCGGATCAGTCTTAACTGCAATGGCAACACCTCTGTCAAGGATTGTGACATCAACTTTGCTGTCACCAATCAATGTTCTTTCTTCAGGGGTGGTTCCATACCATGTGTTTCCAAGCGTGGAATCTTCTGACGGCAAAAGTGTAACCTTATTATCTGGATAGAAACTCTCCTGGGTCAACCCGTCCTCCTTAATGTACATTTTATCGTAAAGCAGTGGGATCAGTTTGGTTTTCTTTGTGAAGAAATCAGCTAACATCTCATCATCTAAGAAAATATTAGCAGTTGCATTCTGAGCAAGTATAGCTGACTTAATCTGCTCGCTCTCAAGCAAATAGTCAAATGTTGCAGAAGTCATCAAAGCATACCTGGGCGTGACGCCAATGGTGGTTAAGGCTTTTTTGGCGTTTCTTAAGTCATTCAGTGGCTTTGAAGTAGATGGCTTATCCCAGGTGGCATCGCCAGAAAGCTTCAGATAATGTTTTGCCTTGTATGAACCATCTGGATCATAATTGTACTCGTATGTAGTTTCATCTGCTTCCAGGTAAATCTTAGGAGAGCCACCATCTGTTGCCAGAAGCTGCATCCTCATTCTTTCCGCCACTATATCTGCGCCATCAACCAGATTGTTTGTATCATCATAGATACTCTGCAGTACAGGTTCCACATATGGATCATTGCTTTCCCTGATACGCATAATTTCCATCATATCCTCTTCTTTGACAATCATGGATTCACGGAAAAACGCCATCTGTGTCTTTTCGATTTTGAAGCCCTCTCGGCTTCTAATGGTGGGCTTTGCATCAAAACTGGAAGCTTTTAATGTAACCCCAAGCCCTTTGTGAATCTTAATCCACTTAAGGTCGATTCCCATTTTCTTTTTATTTGGGAAAAACTGCATCCCAAGATATGGAATTTTATTGCTCTCTACTTCTGTACGGTTTAAAGCAACCGAATTTGAACTAAAAACTTCAGATAACTGCATAATCTTCTCCTCTCTTACTCAAAAACAACCATTGGAAGAGCCGCCTTGGTCTCTGCCGAAATGGTTACGCCGGAATGCACTTGCGCTCTCGCTGTATTGATGTATGCTTTCTTTATAATAGTTCCAATTGGCCTATCTTCATATACATCCCACAACAAAATGCCTCTAACAGTTTCTGTGTTATCGGCAACGCCAGTCGCACCTATCGGAGTACCAGCCTTGACAACTTTTCTTCCATTTTCCATAGTAGAAACAGCGGTAAAGTTCAGTGTCGCAGGTACACCCTCAAATCCATCACGATTGAGAATTTCCACTTTAGCACCAAATGATTTTGATTCAAATTGCATTGGCATATTAATTACCTCCTAAATAGTGACTAATCACTGAATTGTTATTACATTGAGAACCCTTCTTGGCCAGACTTACCGCCATTTCCTCGGCTTTGGACTTCTGTCCCTCTCCACCGCCACCGACTCCATTCGGATTTGGCGTGTGTTCAAGAATCTGCTTTTCAAAATTTGCCTGCAGTTCCTCTTTTTGGCTATTTAGCTTCCCAGTATGTATATTAATGAAATTTGTAGCCATATTCTTAGAAACTTCTTCATCTTCATGCACGAAGCCGTCAATGAAGCCAGACCAGTCATTTTCTGTCAATCCTGCATCTTTAAGAATGTTTTCCACGCTTAATCGGCTTATTTTTTTTGCAAATTCCGCTTCTTTAAGCTGTGCAGAATTTAAAGCTTTCTGGACGGCGTCCTCAGCTTTCTTTGCCTTTTCTTCGGCTGAAAGATTCTTCTCTTTTTCAAGTTCCAATTCTTCTTCAATAGCCTTTAGCCGCCCCAACTCTTCCTTATTGGCTTCCGCCTTTTTCTCTGCTTTCTGCACTTCACCGCCGAACGAATTAAGGTATTTTGTCACCTGTTCATCTGTCGGCTGCTCAATTCCTAAATCAATTAAATATTTCTTAGCCTGTTCTCTGGTCATAATATCCTCCTTATAATCCACGCTTTTGATAACGCAGGTAGCTCCTGCTGGATTCCGCTATTTGACGGATAGCTCCAAAATAAAAAAAGAAAAGCTATTCGGCTTCTCCTGTTTCAACTGTTGAATTATTCGATTGGTTCTTTATCAATTCAAATGCCCTTTCTTTTTCAGCTTCAACATCTAACTGATCTTGTGTTTTAAATATCGTATCCATGTAAGGCTTACTCATTATCCATACTTTTTCAGGATCCCCAAATAGACCACAAGTAGTTAAAGCAATTAAAGGATTAACCTTGTTTTTCAGTAAGTAATCCAATGCCTGTGCCTTAACGAGCATATTGTCAGTGGAATTTCGAGTGATTTTCACATCAAAATCCCGAACAGTCAATGGAATATCATTAGCAGTCTGCTTAATGATATTAAGCACGATTTGGCAATGTTTCTTTTCTGCTTCAATAATAAAAGGTTCATCAAGTTTTGCTCTCTGCTCTGCAAAATCCCAACCATTACGAAGGTAAACAGCCTGCCCCGTATCGCCGCCGGTATTCTGCTGGCGATCCGGCATTCCCTCTACTACAAGTACTTGGCGATAAACATCATCTTTTGATACCTGGGTTTGTTCCTGATTAAGTTCAGCAGTCATGAGTTGTACATCTGATTGATTGGTTTGCCCTGAATCTTTAACCTGAATTGCTCCCAACTGGCTCATCTCTATAAATTCATCTTTCGTAATTTCACAGTTTTTGAAAAGCATAAATGCCTGGACAAACTGTTCAATGCCATTCATTCGATCAGATTGCATTTTATTTATTTGATCCAAAGCGGTGATCGTAATTTCAATATCAGACAGACGATCCGGATTATTTGGATACTCTGATATTGGTATTCCTCCGAACCCATTAAGGCCAGATTGCGTAACTCGACCATTCTTTACAATGAAGTACTTATCTTCTGAAAAACACGAATAATATTGTTGCTCATTTTCATCTTTAAGCTGCTGAATAGAAAGCATATCCCGGCCATCTTCCTGCGAGTATACTACAATCGTATTTAGCGGCGTGGGAATATGAATCCGGAAAGGAACGGGATTGTTCTTACCTGCTTTCAGGGTTGCCTTGTAAGCAGTCCCTACTGAGCTTTGCCATGTCCCAAGTTCAATGTCTCTTGCCTGTTTATGCGCGTCCCTCATGTAATCATTAAGAGCGTCAACAGCTTTATTGATATTTTCGTCTTTTTTACGGCTTACATATTGGATAGGCTCGCCGTAGGTCTGCCCTGCTTTAAAACGGACAATTTCCAATGCATGATTTTCAACTGTCTTATTGTTGATTTCTGGGCGCACTGCCTTTTTTCTGTACAAGATTGGTTGGTCACCCATGTAATAATCATGAAGATATCGAATAAAGGGTCTATTATAATTCAGTACACTAACGGCTCCGCCAACTACCTTCAAAACATTTTCAGTAGTAATGGCCGAAGCCCCGGTGTATGCCACCTTGCGCCCGAATGCCCCTTTACAAATATCTATATAACTCAGCTTGTTCATCCGCTTTTCACCTTCTTTGGCCAAAAAGTTACACCGCTAGAGGCTTTTCTTTCCTTTAGCGGTGTATGTTCAGTTTTCCATATGGATTTTTCTTTTTCATACTTAACTTTCTTTTCACCTTTTTCCATAATTCCACCCACGAAAAATGCGCCCAGCCAAGGCCAAGCGCATGTTGATATACTTTTAACTGATACCATACTACCATATTATTAGTTGGAATTGTTGGAATCTTATAAAGACTTTCTCCTCGCACGTTCTTGACGTATTCCCTGGATCTTTCCATAATGGTAAACCGTTCCTAGAGTTTGAGTATACTAACCGAAATTATTTTACCGCTTTCTTACAGTATGTTTGACTAGTATTTTTCACTATTTATAAGCGTTGACAATTAGAACATATGTTCTTATAATGTGTATTAGGAGGTGCTTTTCATATGGAAAGATTATGCGGCCTTGCACCAGACATAAACAGGTGCCCATACTACATTGAGGATACCGGGCGCTGTGGTGCCAATCATACAGACTGCGGTTTCTATCAAAAAACGGAAGCTAAGAAAGAAGTAAGTCATCAAAGGCAGACCAAATGGTTTGAGCAGTATTACAAATAGGTTATTTACTGCTAATGTCAAAGTAATGCATAATATCACCGTCTTTTTCAGACAATAGGCAGAAAAGGAGGCGTTATTATGGCAGTGGCGCATAAAAGTGCAATAAGTGTTGGTATGCTTTATATCCCGGTGGGACTGTATAAGACTACCAGGGATATATCTGTAAGCTTTAACCAGCTTTGCAAAGATACCCATGAAAGAGTGAAATACAAAAAAATATGTCCGTCATGTAATAAGGAAGTTAAATCAGACGATATCATCAAGGGTTACGAATATGAAAAGGATAAATATGTTATAATCACCGAGGACGAACTTGAAAAGATCAAAACCAATAAAGATAAAACTATTCATATTGAACACTTTGCGAAAATATCAGAGATTGACCAGATCTATTATGAAAAGAATTATTATCTTGTACCAGACAGAGGGGCAGAGAAAGCTTTTGAGCTGTTAAGACAGGCAATGTTATCTCAAAAAGAGGTAGCCGTTGCTAAAACGGTAATAGGGACAAATGAGCAACTGCTTGTCTTATATCCCACAAAAGAATCCATTATTGCAAAGACCCTGTTTTATCCAGAAGAAATACAAGATATGCCAGTTTCACAGTTAAAGACACAGATTGATAAAACTGAAATGGATATGGCTAAAACAATGATCACAGCTATGACAGAAAAATTTGACATATCCGCTTATCACGATGAATACCAGGAGCGGTTACGGGAAGCCATTGAAACTAAGATAAGGGGACAAGAAATTATTAACGTAGATTCCGGGGCACCAATGAACGTTATTGATCTTATGGAAGCTCTTAAAAAGACGGTTGAGATGGCAAAATCCCGACAAGGAACCGCATAATGGATATATTTGATCAAAAGGGTATCAAACCCATGTTAATTAAAGATCAAACAGATGCCTTTGATTCTCCTGACTATATTTTCGAGATTAAACTTGATGGTATCAGATGTTTGGCTTATCTCGATGAGCTTGAGACCGATTTAAGAAATAAGCGGGACAAGAAGATGCTACCTCATGTTCCAGAACTTTCAGAACTTCACAAACAAGTAAAAGAAAAGTGTATCCTTGATGGTGAATTGTTTGTTTTAAAAGACGGAGTAACGGATTTTTATGAAATACAACGCAGAGCATTGATGACTGATCCATTTAAAATAAAGCTGGCGGCAAATAAATATCCAGCCAGCTTTGTTGCTTATGACATAATCTACTATAAAGATAAGCCTGTAACTAATCTTCCTTTGATAGAGAGAAAAATGATTCTCGAAGAAAATATAACAGAAAATAGTTTTATAAGCATATCGCGTTATATCGAAACTTATGGTATACAGCTTTTTGAACTTACGAAGCAAAAAAAACTTGAAGGAATTGTCGCTAAGAAAAAAGAGAGCAAATATTACTTTGATAAAAGGACAAAGGACTGGATAAAATGTAAGATTTTATCTACGGACGATTGTGTTATCTGCGGATATATCAAAAAAGAAAACAATATATCAAGCCTGGTTATCGGTCAGTACGACCACGATGTGCTTGTGTATAAGGGGCATGTAACACCTGTAAGCCTTAGAGTATTAAATCAACACAAATACAAAGAAATAGACTATTCTCCGTTTGGGTATGTACCGCAAGGGAACGAAAATGCTGTCTGGTTGGCTCCGGAGCTCGTTTGTATAGTGGAATCAATGCCAACTGAAAAAGAAGGATTCAGGAGAGCTGTTTTCAAGGGTATACGTAATGATAAATTAGCTATAGAATGTAAGGTATAGGCGGGATACATATTTTTGATTCCCGCCTATACCTATATATTTTATGCTAATCCCTGATACTGCAGCGCCCCATCCTGATATGGTGTGAGCGTCACAGGCTCAAAACCTTTTTTAGAACATGGTCCTTATCAATACTTAAACAGAATGTCTGTACTTAAAAGCACGAGATCTGTTCCTGGCTATAAATTGTACAAATCAATCAACCAATAATACAAAATACAGCAGTTTTACTATTTACATTCGAACTAATGTTCGGTATAATATCAATATATTCAGAACGCTAGTTCTTAATTTATGAATTTTCAAATAACTCCTGCTCTAGATATTGAAAATAATCTCCCATTACTCTATAATGCAAATATACAAATGAGAATAGTGGGGGTGCATATATGGATTTCAATGAACGTGGATTAATTGAGCCAGGAATTCATAGTATGGATATGACAGAGTTTTATGATACTTTCGTAGCACAATTTACAACGTCACAACGTAGACAAATAATTTTTAATAATTTAATTGACTTTATTAAAAGCATATCCCATTCCTATAAGATATACGAAATTTGGATTGATGGAAGCTATGTTACACAAAAAATTAATCCTAATGATGTTGATATAGTTATTTTCTTTCCGCTTGAAGACTTTATTCAAGTATCGAAAGTATGGAGTAGTCTTCGGAATGCTATAAATATTGATTCTTACAGCGCAGTTGCTGTTACAGAAGAAACGTTAAACAAATTATCACCTAAGGATCAAATTCAAGCACACAATAATCGTAATTACTGGAAAGGACAATTTGGATTTGATAGACAGGATCAACCAAAAGGAATTATCAATATAAAATGGGGAAAAATTGAACAGTATATAGAAGGAGGTGAGCCAAGTGTCATTTGAAACAATATCTTCTTTAAAAAAGAAAATCGCTGAAACTAATGCTGAAATATCATCAATTAAAAGTGACAAAGATGATACCTCAATAATCTCACAATATTTACTTGAAGAACTTGAAAGGAGGCTTGTCAAATTAGATGAAAATCTAAATAAAGCATATCAATCTCAGGCAAAAGAAACTGTTTCTTTAAAGATGTATGGAGAAAACGTCGAATATGGAAAAGTATCGAATAGAATATTGATATCCGTTTTGAGTGGTTTTCAATCGATGCTTGATAGTATAGCCTCTGTAACAGAGGGAAGCCCAAAAGGGAAAATTAAAAACAGTGCTAAATATATTAGTGATTTTAAAGTATGTGGCACATTCCCCGGCTCGTTTGGAATCATATTAGAAAAAGATAACATGCAGCATGAAGTTTCCCAAGAATCCTTAAAAACTAACCAAATTGTTAGTAGCTTGTTTGATGTCCTAGAAAATAGCATTGATTCGGAACAACTGATAAGGAGAATTTCACCATATGGAAAAAGAACGATAACCTATTATAGAGATTGGTTAAAGGAATTGAAGAACAACGCAGTAAATTTAGAAATGAATTGGTGCGATGAATCTGCTGAAGTAAGGAAACTTGATATTAGATATTCAAAGGTTGAAAGTATTTTATACACTCTAGATAGGCTTGAAGAAATATCTAACGAAAATATGGTAATAAAAGGCGTTCTTACCGGTATAAATATAAGAAGAAATACATTCGAATTAAATTCAGAAGACGGAATTATAAAAGGTACTAGCACTCCAGAAACATTAATAAAAATATCACAAAAGTTAGGTTTAGAAATACAAACTGAAATGATAGTTAGTACACTCAAGACAGACAAATATGTGGATAAAAAAATGTGGTATCTCGTTGATACTTTGGAGGATAAAACAAACATTGATTGATTTTTAAGGTGGGCTCAATAACGAAAGCCCACCTTGTTATTTTATCTGGATAATCCTTTATACTCTAACGCCCCATCACTTAGCGAAGAAACCAATATCTCCCCCGTAACCATCTTACCGTCAGAATCCACGGCATAGATCTTCCCGGAATTTTCAACCAGCTTAGATTTACACATAGCCCCGTCCGATCCCAGGTAATACCAATCACCGTTATATTTGTACCAGGTATTAGTGACCATGATCCCGGCTGCATTGAACCAGTACCACTTCCCGTCAGTATCCAGATACCATGCATCACAGATAGCGTCTCCTGTATTACCGAGGTAGAACCTCCAACCGTCCGGCTCCTGGTTCCAGCCTGATGGCTTTACTGGTTCAGGAATAGGCTGCACATCATCCTGTATGTATCTGCGTACACATACAAGTCCTTTACGCCAACCACCGGACGCCCATGAGTTGTATCTACTCTTGCAATAGGCTGCTATATCCTTATAAGATGGCGTACCGCTGCCGTGTCCACAGATAATTCCATTCCCACAATACATTTCTACATGACCAATCTTAAGGGGTCTGCTTGCGTCTGTGCCTGCAAACAATAACATATCTCCAGGACGTAGCCTTGATATGTCTGGTATACCATCTGCGATATCTGCATCAACGGTGGTCAGTTTATTTGACTGGTACATTCCAGCAGTATTTAAAATTCCGTACCCAAGTCCAGCCTCTTTATAGGCGTAACAAATGGAGCTACTGCAATCACTATAATACTTGCCGTCTGTGTACTTTTTAAAGCAATAATCACGTAAGGTCTGATTGTAGATGTTTCGCCCTATGATAGTTGCATATTTATCTATTACCGCCTGTCTTTTCTCTGTAGCTGTCATAAGATTTCCTTCCTTTCAATCAAAAAAGGACCCAGGATAGTCCCAGGCCCATAAAGTTGTGAAATTATGACCGAAACGGGAATTCCCGCATCGGATCATTCCGTTACTTCTGGTAATCCAGCAACCGATGTAAGCAGAGATAATACACCTGCCAATCCTGCCATGGACGCGACCATAACCCAATTTACTTCTGACATTACCAGTGAGGTACCAATGCCTGCCAGTGCTGTCTGGGCCACTGTTTTAACTGCTCTTACCGCTGCTGCTTTTGCCCATTTTAAATTCATAATCTTTCCTCTCTTTCTGCCGGGTCTTCCGACATTAACATATTTATTTTAAATTTTGTGCTACCATAATAATTAAGCCGGTGGCAAAGGCCCCGGCTATGATTCCTACAATTGTGTTTACTGCTGTGCGCTTTAAGTTACTATAGGCTTCTCCAGGAGCCGATTTTAATTTTGCTATCTCTTCTCCCTGGACCGTCTGTTCTTTAAGCATGGCTTGCATATTTAATGCCAATTCCTTTACCGCCAGTACCAATTCCTGAATAATCTTGCTCTGCTCTTCCTGATCTCCCATACGGTGTTTCAAGGATTTAATTTCATGTTCATGCGCTTCCAATTTAACGGCAACCTCCGTTTCAGTCATTGGGGCACCTCCTTATTCTTGGTAAATCGCAATCAAACGACCATCCCTAAGTTCAAGCGTAGGAGTAACTCCAGAATCACCTTTATCACCCTTCGGCCCTGTGGCACCTGTGGCACCTGTGGCACCCTTGGGCCCCTGTGGACCCGTTAACCCTGTAGCACCAGACATATCCGTGATGTAGGTATAAGATGATGCTCCTTTTAGATATAATTTGGCATTATCTGCATCTTCAACGTTTCCAGTATCAATTACCACAAACTGCCCCACCCCAACGCTGTCCGATGCGTACCCGGAATTCATTGCCGATATACTTGCATACGTTTTTGCAATTGCAAACGGATCTCCCTTAGGCCCCTGTGAGCCAGTCGAACCAGTAGCCCCAGTGTCTCCTTTAGATCCAGTGGCACCTTTGATATTTCCAGATTTGGACCAAGCGCCAGATGATTTCTGATAAACGTCCCAGTTATTGGTGTTTAAGTAAAAATCCCCATTCACTCCTTGGCTTGATGGGGCAGAGGTTCCCGTAATCCATGTTGCACCATTCGCCCCCTGATCTCCCTTTGCGCCAGTGGGTCCTACCTCACCTTGTTTACCTTGTTGGCCCTGTGGACCTGTAACGTTGCCTAAGTCTACTTCTCTTACTGCCATCTCTTTACCCCTTTCTATTCCTTATACTTTGCTATCAGGCGTCCTGATCTCAATTCAAGTTCGGGAGTTGTCCCCGGTGGGCCCGGTGGCCCGGTAATCGCCCGCAGACTTACCAGTTCCCGCCATTCATTACTGTCCGTGTACCGCCATTTAATGTAATTCCCGTCATTGGTAAATTCAATTTCACGGCCCCCGCCATCGTCTGAAATACGGATCTTTCCGCCCACCTCCATGTCCCCAGCCATGAGTTGCATGTATCCGGATTCATAAGATAGGCCATTGACCTGTCTTTCCATAGCGTCAAGGAGCTGCTCATATAAAACAGGAGCAGGGGCGCTTGGTACTTTCCCCTGCTCATATCCTGATCCCTGAATCGCAATATAGACTTTATTCGTAGTTATACGTTGGCCATTATGATAACCATACACCGAAACCTCAAAACCATTTACAGTAATAACCTCCCCTGGCACCATTGCATCGCCTGAGCTGTTTAATGGGACAGTATAAGACTCACTGTTGCCGCTTAAATAACGCCTAAAAATCGCATGTCGTTCCATCTTGTCCCAGTCTTCAGACTGAAAAGTAAATCGGCACATAAGGTACTGTAGACTCTGTGCTGCCGGGTGCTCAGTATCGGCCCTGATTAATTTTTGCTTGTTAACCTGGAAGTCAAGTATCATCTATCCCCTCCTATGTTACTGTCCGTCAGCCGTTTCGATGATCTCCTGTTTCTGGTCTTCGTTGATCCACTCCTTGCTGACCGCGTTAGACAGCATGGCAACGGTTAACTTGCCTTTCCCGCCATTGTATAATCTCTTTAATGTCTCAAACATAATCATCCCTCCAGACTTGATAATATTAACGTATCAACAGTTGCCTTTAAGGCTTCAATTTCTGACGCCTGAGCTTCAACCTTTTCAGTTAAATTAGGTGTACGGAATACAGCAATCATTACATCAGCCTTAACCTCTGTTATTCCATCCTCTTCTAATCCGATTGCATAATTGGACTGTTTTGTGAGTCTGCCGGCATATACCAAATCTGACCTTTTCCAGTCAGCTTCACCGGACAACCCAATCTGAGTAATACCACCATTAGCTTTTAAAATTGTTTCTATCTCATCAAAAGTCAATCTTCCTTTCTGGAATGTAATAGTACCTCCTGATTCTCCCAAATCCACTCCTGCGGCCACCAGGTCAAAGGCCTGGTCACCGAACTTGATTTTTTCTATGTTGCTCATAAATGCTCCTTTCTGCCCAATTCCGGGCATAAAAATAAGAGCCGGTTGGCTCCTGATATTTGAAGTTTCTAGAGATACCTTTCTTCACCAGCAAGTAATCCCTCATTTGCCACGCGTGACTGCACTTTCGTTCCCTGAAGCTCTCAATGAATTGCAATTTTTTGCAAATATGGACCTTACTTCAATAGCATCATTATTTAGAATCTCCCTTGATAAATAATATATTTTCTGAAGATATCTTTACAACGTCAACTAAATCAATATGTCCATTTATATAGTTCCTCACTCGTAGACATAAATCCTGGAGTTCCCAACATTTTTCAGTCCAGCCAGGCAAACCTTTAGTTTGAATGATTCCAAATGCCGGACCTGGAACTCCTTGCAATCCTACGTTCCGATACTTCACGGACTCTGTTGTTTTACTACAAGCATAGTTGTTATTAATCCACGCTCCATCTTTTCTTATGTAATGCTCCGTTGTACAGCCGGAGAAGTAAATATATACTAGGCAATTCTTGTCTTCCGGTGGTATGTGGCAATATCCAACTAAAATATTTTCCTTTTTCACACCAAAAGTCTTTGCTGTGCTTTCAATGAGGTTAACCAGATACTCGCAGTTTAATTCTGCTTTTGATCCCATTGGCCCTTTCCATGACATATTTAATCACTCCTTCCATTAAAAGTATGTTGTTAGCACTCATTTTAGGCCTAATTTCTCAACAGCTCGTCTTCACTAAATAGCAATTTAGCATTGAAAGCTAATGCAAGTGATTTGCAAAACTTGTCGGCTGATTTAAAGTATTTTTCACAAACAACAATTCTCATAGGAAACAGTGAAAATATCGCTGTTCAGTGCACAAGGCGAGGTCATGTTGTGGATATCGTTTTTAAGGGAAGTAAGCCTATATCTTTCGCTGCAGGTGGATTTGCTTTCTTTACTTTAGCAGAACAATTTCGCCCATCTGACTATAAATACATCAGTGCTTATGGGTTTGATATGCTTATACAGATCGCACCAAACGGAGAAGTACTTACTTATCAGGAGTCAGCTAGCAGAATCATTCAAGGACAGTGTTCTTATACCGTAGAATGATCATTTAAGATATAGGTATTTAAGGATTATTGTATATTTCTGAGCCACCGAAAATCGCATACCGATGTTTTCACCGTTTATGTAAGGTGAAGAGTATAAAAAGGTAGTATCTGACCAGCCC
This sequence comes from Bacillota bacterium, assembly GCA_023460575.1. Classification (GTDB taxonomy): domain Bacteria; phylum Bacillota; class Clostridia; order Lachnospirales; family Lachnospiraceae; genus Lacrimispora. The sequence continues at coordinate 30,398 of JAEWPQ010000007.1, read as the reverse complement.
TCAACAGTAGACGCGAAGACATTGACCAGCGTTTTATCTTTTAGAGTTGTTTCACCGTTCCACCAGGCGATTAATTGTTCGGTATTCGCTGTAGGGGCCTCAAATACATATTGTCTTTCCAAATATCCCAACTTCAATAAATTGCTATTTAGTGCATCAGCGCTTTGCTTAAGAGAGTAGGCTAATGCTGCACTGGCCGCTTTGCTGGAATCGTTTAAAAACTGATTAACCACATCAGTTTTGGACAGCAGTTTGTTGGCCACCTTGTCAGCAATCGCATTGATAAGCAATTGCACCGTGGTACTATTCCCCGCGGCACCAAGCAATCCCTGAACATCTGTGGCACTAATTAAATTTGCCGCATTAGGCCCTGCTGGCCCCGTAGATCCCGTGGCTCCCTGTATGCCCTGTTCTCCCTTTGGCCCTGTGGCTCCCGTATTTCCTGTATCACCTTTGTCACCCTTTGGCCCTGTGGCTCCTACCTCCCCCTGGATCCCCTGTTCTCCCTGCGGCCCTAAATTAGTACCCGCATACACCCATTTGGCAACCGTAGCAGCTCCGGCTACCGTACACCGATATACCCGGCCCCTATCTGCTCCTGTGCCTGTGTTTTGGTAATAATCGTTCACAAGGGCTGCTGTCACTCCTGATCCGCTAAATATTGTAGCAGTTGTACTTGTTCCTGTTATACCAGTGCCGTTATACCAGAGGCTCCCGCGCTGACCAGCATCCCCCTTTGCACCCGTTGGGCCTGTGGATCCGGTTGGTCCCTGGTCCCCGATGTCTCCCTTTGGTCCTATTGGACCCTGTGGCCCAATTACTGAGCCTAAATCTAATTCTGCCATGTTTGACCTCCTTTAAAAAGTCACTATAAAATGTCCCGATGCGTTGATTCTTACGGGCGGCGGATCTGCGGAAGCATCTGGATAAATCACATATAAATGCCCGTCACGAATTTGAAAAGCATAGTTCCCATTTGCTTGCGTTACTACTGCATCAGATCCCCGATCTCCTTTTGCCCCCTGGGGTCCTTGAATTCCTTGGATTCCTTGCGGACCTTGTCCTCCTGTTGCTCCCGTGGCACCCCGTAGTCCCTGTATCCCCTGAGGTCCCATAGGGCCGGTGAAGTTACCATTCATAAGCATGGTGTTAAACTCTGTCAAGGTTTCATCTACCCGCCCACCAGCTGCAGCTATGTCGATTACCGCGTTATTTGCTATTACTTCAGTCTGATCCTTAAGAGTTTTTGTGTTATTCTGATACTGGAGCGTCATATCCCTGGCGGTCTGAGCGTCAAGCAGATACAGCCGGAACTCTGTTTGTATGGCGGCGTCCAGTTTATCCATGGTGACAGAGCCGTCTACGATTCTTGCTGTTATGGTGCGGTCCTGGATCTGCATAGAAATTGTTGTAGTACTATCCACATCATAGACGAAACGGGTAAGGTCAATTACCTTTTCAGTACCATCTGCCAAGGTAAGGACTAATTCATTATCATCATTTATATCAAAGTTTGTAACTACTTTTTCGATAGCCAGATCATAAGTTGCAACAGTACCATTCTGCTGAGTCACGGTTAAGATACCGGTTTCAGTATCTAGGGTAATTTCCTTCACCAAGGTATTGACCAAAGAAAGCTCCGCCTTTTTAGCATCTAACTGAACAATTCGATTATCTGCTTCTTTGATACCCCTATCCATATAATTTAAATTTGTTTCATTAATTGGAGTACCTTGGCTCGGCAAGTTTAGCCAATTTCTTAGGATATGAAATGGTTGAAACGCCATTATCCTTCACCCTCTCTCTTTTGGAGATTTTCCGGTTCCCTTATTTCTCCCGGCACTCCTGACTCCAAGACCTGCGCAATGGCTGCCACCTGCTTGGCATTCTGGATTCCGGCTACTATGACAGCATTCAGCATATACTGAATTTGCATAACCTGTTCCTCTGTGTAGGTAATTACTTTTTTCAAGGTATATCCTCCTTTCGGGCATAGAAAAAGAACGTCCCGTCAAGGACGCTCTTTCCTTATAATATTAATTCTTAAATCTTATGTTTCATTAATTCAAGCTGTTTTTGTTTAATTTCATACCAAATATCTTCACCTAAAGCCTTCAAATCCTTAACATCATGACTCGAATTACCATGATAATTATATTTCAAAAACTTATTATCAGTATGCTGCTTCCCCGAAACTTCATAGGTCACTTTTTCATCTTGAGAAATTGAAAAATTTATGTTAAAAACAGATTCCGAAAAATCGTATTTATAATCATCAGATGTTAATAATGACTTTGAGAACACATAGTATCGATATCCTCCATTATCAATCTCACAAACTTTTGATAACTCCTTACCATTTAATTGATTTTTATCATTAGATATATTTCCATAAGTATACAACTCTTTATCAAACCAACACAATGTTTCATTATCAATTCCATCTATTTTCACTTTTGCAACGATATAAGGAGTATAAGAATAACTTGCATCTGACTTTTCTTGGTATAGTTCACATGATGAAAATTGGATAATATTTTTATTATATTCCATATCATAAGGCAAGATACTTAAATTATATGTAAATCCCATGTCTCCTTTGTAAATATCAACACCCACCTTAGCTTCTGCAGTGGTTTGTTCTTCCCAACCTTCTTTTGAACAACCAGTTATATTAAAAATCCCGATAACCGTTATCATCATTAAAATGTGCTTCTTCACATCGCTTTCCCCTTCATTCGTTTAAGTAACATATATCATAAAGAGCAAGGAATTATCGCCCTGCTCTCTACAATTATGTCTTTACTCGTGGCTTGTGCATTCCGGAAGATACTGAGTTGCAAACCATTGTGTAAACTCTGCGCTATCTGTTTTTACAAGGCCGTCTGCTCCGGTTTTAATACCTGTATAATACTCATATCCTTCTTTTAGCTCACCGTATCCCGTAAAGGCATATAAAACACCGTCAATCTTTGTTACTCCTACCGGAATAGTCTTGTCATCAAATTCAAAAGACCAAATATCGTCTGAGGATTGTGACCATTTACCAGTATAGGTGTAACGTGATACAATATTTGCTTTTTCAGTCGTTCCATTTACTGCCCACTGAGAAAGCATTCCAGATTCATACATTTTTAATAGATGAGTTTGAGTTTCTTTTTCCCAAGCAGTAAATTTAACACATGATGTATCACTGATCCACGTCCATTTAAACCCACTTGTCTCACTTTCATTAAGTGGTGTCGGTCTTATAAAGTCTCCATTCATTATACTTTCCATTGCAAATGAATTAAAAGAAAATAGAAGAGATAAAAAAATAGCAAAAAAAGACAATTTCAAATTTTTCATCATCATATGACCTCCTTTACTATATTATACCCACTACATCTTTTAAAATCAACCTCCTAACCTATTTATTCTTCCATACAAATCTTTAAGCATCTCTACCAACGTCCAACCATCTACCCACGGATCAGTCAGGTTTATGTCTCTGCACACAACTCCATTCCAACCATACCTTGCCAGAGTACCGCCTCTCTTTAACTCAATAGATGGTCCCGTACCGTCAAACTCACTTCTGGAAATTATTATTGAATTACCGGAATCTCTACTATAAATCGCCGCCTCAGATATTCCAAACCCATTAATCCAAGCGTAATTTGGATTAATATAAATATTTCCAATGTTTATCTGCCCGGCGTTGATTGCCGCATTCCCCCCTGAATCCACCCAAAATGTACCGCTGCCAATATTAATTGCTCCACCAATAATAGATGATCCAATTATTTGTGCCCCCTGTACGTTACCGCTAAAAGTGGCATTTCCATTTCCGTCAAGTTGAAAATTTGTACTGTTTACAATGAGCCGGTTACTGGATATCGTTACCTTATCAGATTCTACTGAAAGCTGTGAAGATACCTGCCCTTTGCTTACTTTAAGTGCGATCTGATTCGCAGTCTGTGTAAACTTGGAATTGGTATCACTGGCAAGGTTTGTTACTGATGTAGCGATCTGATCCGCCTTAATACTCAGCGAAGCCTCTGCCTGCTGTGCCCTGGTCACTTCCGCAAGGATCTGATTTGCAGTGATTGCAAACTGTGCTTCTGTGCTTGCCTTTAAATCTGTAACCCTGACAGAAACTCCTTCCACCGACTTTTTAATAACAGCCGCCTTTCCCTCAAGCTGAATGATTTGATCACCAAGTCCAAAAGTTTGCTCCTGCTCGACACTGCCCTTAGATTCATAAGTATCCATCATTCCCTGTATGCCCTTTAAGGTCCGTTCAAGACAGTATGTTTCAACAACATCATCGGTGGTATAGCAAATAATGCCATCACCAACTTCCACCCATGGCAACGCCGGTCCTACGATATGTGATGGTTTATATATCCTCTTGGAAATCTGCTCATATACCGTAGCTGCAATTGTAAGGAGATCTGCTCCTGACTTTCCATATACAAGGAAGTTACCTTGAACTATATAACAGTTATCTCCCGGGCCGTAAGAGGCTCCTACGTCTCCTTCCTCCTGCTGGATCTGTACTTTGTTGATAGGTTTTGTTACAAAATCCTCATAATATGTTTCAGATTGCTGGTATCGGGACAATCTTTCTGCATTGGTCATTTCTGAAGGGAACAAATCATCAGAGGGATATAATGTCTCTGAAGGAAACAAACCGGAAAATCCTAAGAACTTATATGTAAGGTTTCCAGATTTATCAAAATTTCCAAAACATCCATTTATTTCGCAGATAGCCATTAATACCTTACGTCCGTCCAACTGTTCCGGATCAATAGTCTTTGTTATCTGCATATCATCAAGTGGCAAGGAGATTGCTATTTGAGTGACTCCTACAAACTGACATAGTGAATCACGAAACTGTCTTAAAGACAGTGGGAATAATAATCCCTGATACCAATTTGCCACATCAATGTCAAAATTCAGCATACGATCATAAGCAGTAATTTTCTTCCGGCGGCGGTCAGCCTGTTCTCTAACAAAACTGTCCACTTTATAAATTCCTAAGATCATTTCATAACCGCCTATCTCAACGGTGACCAAAATTTCTTTTCCGGTGAGATCCATAAGTACATCAGCAACTGTAATTTCAAACATTGAAGCACAACACTGACCAAAGGTCAAATTTTGACTTGCGCACAAGCTCTCTGTTATTGTCATAGATTCGGATATTATCTGGGTATTGTTGATTTCATATATTGGTTCCTGATTATTTATTGATACTTCCTCCGAATAAAAAATTGTTTTTTCTGGAAGGTTTATCTTGCCATCATAGAAACGAAGCTTCAGATGCCTTTGTGTCGCGGCACTCAGATCTGCCCGAAACAATTCCTTTAATTCTTCAGGGACATTTAGCACAACATACTCCTCCTCTAATATTCAGTAATCGTTATCTTTATTGGCTTATACAGAATATCCTTTTTTTTCTCATTAACATTCACAATTTCATAAGGAATATCTGAAATATAAAACGCCCCCGATTTATACGAGGACGTGTTCGGATTCCAATATTCAATTTGACATCTTATTCTATTTCCGTGAGGGATAAAGGCGTTCAGTCTATCGACATCTCTTAATTGCAAATACGTGGTAGAAAACTCCATGGAGGTGGCAGTGTGTGGTAGGGGCTTACGATGAAGCTCTCCGTCCCCATCTCGATAGGGATCCAAGTCCATTATCTGATCTGGCGTACATTTATATGATTCCAGTGCAATTAATTCATTTGGGAACAAAGCCCCATTTATTTTTAATAGCCAGCCTTCAAACGCCAATCTCTCACCTCCAAACATACAAAAAGCGCCATCTTAACGATAACGCTTTCTTTTCATTCTATACCACAATACTATATTACCACATTGAATATTGGAATTGTTGGAATGTTTAAATAGCAATTTAGATGCGATTGCAAAAACAGGGCCGTCAGGCGGTCTTGCATTGGTTCTACAAGAAGATGGTCGCATTGGTAACACGTGGCTGTGGCATAACAATACAGCAACCCAAAACTATGGTACAGTGTTAGGTGATTATGCTCCTGAGGTTAATACGACCTTAGAATTATATAACGGCAAATTGACACTTAAAAAGAAATTAGCCAATGGTACAACAACATCTAAAGTCATAGCAGAACTTTAAAGATATTGATAAAAATCAAATCAGAAAATTGTTGCTTATATATAGCCATTTAGTAGGAGATGGATCAGCACCAGTCACATATGAGACTGCTCCACTGGCCGTGACCCTTATGGTTGCTATGGCAGGGTGCGTAAGTAACCCGTTATCCAAAGTACAAGTCATATATCTGGTCTCGCTTGGCCTTACTTCTGTTGGTAGCACGCAAAGATCATATATTGTGTTCGGGAGTAAAATATTTGAATTAATTAAAATCGCGGCCGACCAATATACGCGATCAAATTGCTTGATTAGTTTGTGCCTACTTGCAGTATATAAGCCCCCCCACGTTACATACGCTGCAAAGTCTCCTTTTTCCAAATCTGTAGCATTAGCCTTCAATGCTAAATTGCTATTTACGTTCTTGATTTACTAAATCCAGAAACTTATCTATCTTTTTTTTAATCATTGAAACATCATAGTTCAAGATTTTTGCAATGTTTACACTGGTCTTACATTCAATATATTTATAATATAGTATTTGCTTCATCTCTAGGAACTCCGGGCCTAATCCCTCCATAAAACATTCGATTTCCAGTTTCATATCCTCAAACAGTTTCTCATTACCTTTCAAATCAATCAGCAACTGCCGAACCATCTTTCCTCTTTCTTCATTCGATTTTACATTTGCACCAGAAACTACAAAATGGCATTCTGTGTATGGAAACTGCTTCAGGGATCCCTTAACAATCCCATATTCAGAAGTCAACGGATTGTTCTCATAGTATTTTATCCTGCGCCTGAGGCGCTTGATTTCGGATTCCAGATATGTATAAGTTGCCAAATATTCCCTCGTCAATTTCATAATCAAATCCTCCTTAACATGGTCTTTGGAAGACAGTCACTTTACCGCCCCCCATGTTTTGTGTGAACAATGCAAACTGCGCCCAGCCATCGGGAACATCATCATGAATATTTTTGCCTTTAACAGAATAACTAAGAAGGAAACTCATCATTATTCCATAATCGCTTTTGGCCTTATAAAGGGAAGAATCTTTGAATAAAACATGCTTTTTTACCCAATCCGCATTTACTATAATCTTCGTTTCCTTGTTGCTATCAGTGAATTTAGTGGTAATATTGCAACGCCCGTTTTTCTGCTCTACCAGTTTATTTACTTCGTAACCAACCCGGCTTCCGCCGTTATTACTTTCAAACTGGCACTGCTGCAGTTTATTATCCACTATTATCTGAGAACATCTTTCATATTGAACACCATAGTCGGAATTATCATCACAAATACAATCCAGGCAATAATAATCATTTCCATATTGGGCCACGCAAGGGAGGAACATAAAATCAGTTCCTTTGTCCTTCGTATCACAAATGCCAAGGAAAGCATCCGGTTCTCCTGGTGGGAGTGCAAAATATCGTCTTAATTCATCTTCGTGATATAAAAGACCTTCACGCTCAATCGGCTGGCTTTTATATAAGCACTTATAAGAAATGTCATCCATGGCCAATGCCTGGTCATTAAAGAATGCAACTGAAAAGCCATTGTATTCATAGTCAAAATTTGATTTTTCAGTAACTGGATCAATATCTGGAACCTCAATGAATCTCACCCGATCACTCTTGTTATACAAATTCTTTATTCTTCCAATGACATCATGAACAGACCACCTTGTCGCTATGTGAATCTCCTTACAACCGTCCATCTTTCTCTGTTTGCCATCAACACTGTACAGGGACCAGAGTTTATCTAACCGGACCTTGTTTAATGCTTCTTCAATTCCGCCGATAAGATCATCACAATACAGGTATCGATTACACCTAACCTTACCAGCATTCTTCGAACCAATAGATGTACACTGAATATTGGGGAAAGGCTTGTACTTATTGAAATTAATTGTTTCTGTCTTAGCATTTGTGCTCTGAAGTATCACATCTGGGAAGATTTCATTCCATGTATATTCATCTGAATTTGTTGTGATATCGTATATGCCATCATAGAACATTCTGGTAATATCACCGCTATGAGAATAAAACAAACTGAAATCATCAGGATGTTTCCCTATTACCCACGAAGCAAAGAATTTCTCCAAAGTAGTTTTCTGCGTCCCAGGGGGCATTGATATGCTTAAAATATCTAACCTGTCATCTTCCAAATCCTGCATGGCCTGAATCAGACCGTGCTTATTAAGCTGTTTGCGTTTCGGTAAATAAAAGCGGTCCTTTGCTTCCCGATTCTTTTCCAGGTAGATCAGATATGATTCAAATAAATACGGGGTTTCAAAATGTAAAGTCTTCCAGTAGAGATCATCCCATCTGGTATCCATGGTCTGAACGAACCTTGTAACTGCCCATTTCTTGATAAACCCGGAATAGGCCATGATGAAATCCCGATCATCAACCGGCAGATTTGGATTATCTTTCATTGTATATTGGAGTTCTGATAACAGAATGTTTAGAATGTCGTAAGACGGCGGCGATTCAATCTGCCGCTTTAATTTTTTGATTATTTCCCGGTGTTTCTGGAAATCCATAGAAAAAGAGCCTCCTTCCGCTAAAATCACACGGCTCTCGGCTCTCTGGCTCTCGGCTCTGGTTATTCACTTGCTTTAAAATTATATACTGGTTTTATTATTTTCTCAATATCAACAGTATCTTTAACGTTATGGACAATCTCTTCCATTGGCTTATATACCATAGGGGATTCATCAATTGTGGAAGAATTTACAGAGGTTGTGAAAATACCAGTCATAGCGCTTTCAAACTCTTCTAATGATACATTTTCTTTTGCTTTGGATCGGCTCATTATCCTGCCAGCTCCATGAGGGGCTGACTGGTTCCAATCAACATTCCCTTTACCTCTTCCAATAATGCAACCATCACGCATATTGATAGGGATCAACAACAATTCGCCTTTTCTGGCTGAAATGGCGCCCTTCCTCACGATGTTGGTATCATGATCAATGTAGTTGTGAATAGTCCTGGTAGGACTTCCCACGGGAATATTTCCAGCCCATATTCTGGCAGATAATTGAAGCAATCCATTCCCGATTATATCCTGCAAATGCCTGACAAATTTTCATATCGTGAAGGTAACGCTCCCGATTCTCTCCGGTCAAATAACAAAGTTCTTTGGGAATGTACAGTTTATCTGGCTGATACTCACGCTTCAGTCCCCGTATACCACGCTCAATGTCCTTTGCTCTGCCAGTAGCCTTATATTCCTGAATCAATGACTGTATGTCCTTCTCCAATTTATCCGCACCTTGCATATCGTTTATAGCTACCTGTTGATATATCTCGGCTACCTGCTTGCCAAGGTTTCGGCTCCCTGTATGGATAATCAGATATTTATTTTCCTCAGAATCTTCATCTATCTCAATGAAGTGGTTCCCACCACCCAGGGACCCCATACTGCAACGTAGCCATTCGATATTTTTAAGTTCGGACCGACAATACAATTCTTCGATTCCCGGAAAAGGGATCTCTTCTTTCCGAACGCTACGGCCAGATGGGATATTCTCCCGTATAATTGAATCCAGTTTCCCATAATCAATATCAATGTTTCCCAGGTTAGTTGTCAACATTCCGCAGCCAATATCCACGCCGACAATGTTCGGGATCACCTTATCTCCCAGATCAGCAGTAAAACCAATTACGCAGCCTTTCCCGGCATGGACATCAGGCATTATCCGCACTTTACATTCAGCAAATGCCGGCTGCTTGATTAGCATATAAATCTGATTCAAAGCTTCTGGCTCTATATTTTCAGTGAAGATTTTTAAATCACTCATTTTACCCCTCCGTATTTACAATAAAAATTCTTTTACATTTACTATTTCGGCATTGATAATGAAAATCCTTAATTACAGCTTGTTGATTTAAAGGAAAGTGTTTCTTATCACACCAAGGACAGTATACCCATTTTTTTCCATCTACGTCAATACGAATATCTGCCTGCCCGTCAAAACCATCTTCAGGGGGATTCATTGCCTGGCTGAAAGCGTCATGCTCTATTGATTCAATCACTTTACTTATGCTCATTCTCCACCTCATATCCGCCGATTAAATCGCCCAGACCATATATTCCATCATCACAATGATGATATGTATAGACAGGTCCGGTAGAAACATCAATGCCATTTACTAAACAGTTACCAGTATAAGTTCCTTCTTTTTCAAATTTTTTACCGCACCGGCGGCAGCGATATATTACTACTGGTTTATTCATTTCCATGTTTACACCAATCTCCTAACTTATTCCACAATTCTCGTTTCAAATCCTGCAGCAACTAATGTTTTATTGATATCCCATATGTACCCTGTGAACCATGAATCATAATAAGTGCCATGGCGTTCATCACGATATTTGAACAGATCTCTCTTCTTAATCAGCTCCCCTTCAGAAAGGAGAAGTTTCAGACAATATATAAAGGTTTTACCATTGCACCGCTGACCATAAGGCAATTTGAAGTGATTACCAAGCAGATAATCCTTTTGCCAGTCATGCAGCGGAAATCCAAATACCTTTTCTATCTTACGAATATCCAATAAGTTTATTGTTTTCAATCCTATCTCCTTTTCAAATTCCCCACAATATTATTGCATCTTCCCTCATTCTGGCAACGGATATTGTTCATAACCTTTGGGGAAGAATCCCCAAGTAAGGTACAATCTTCTTTTTCAACCTCTGGCTCAAAATCTGGGCAATAAGAGCAGAAATTATGTAAGCATAGTTGAAATCCGTCCATAATCCTCCTCGTTTTCGCAATAAAAAACCAACCACCGAATATGATGGTTGGCAGAATATTATTTTTCTTTCAACAGTTCAGATATCATTTTTTCTTTTATGATTTCTTCTATCGCTCTTGAAGCTTCTTTACCTCGTTGTAATGCAAACTGAAACACCTCATTTTCAGTAATTCTAATCGATATATTATGTTCCTTATACTTTATATAACATGCCATACTCCCATCTTCATTTTGCGAGAAGATCAAATCTTCATTTGTGGAGTTAATCATGTTTCTAAACTTTTTTTTCACATCTTCCTCAAAATCAATCATGTCATAAATTACTTTTTGATAAATCGTAAATGCCATAACTATTTCCTCCTAAAGTTTGATAGGAAAATTATACCACACCAACCATCAATATTCAATTTACAATGTGCAAATCACCTTGACTACAACTCATATTCTGGATAAACTTTTTCCCATACCCCGCGGTGATATGTATTAACTTCACCATAATTGGCATCAAAAATCTTTTTAACTTCATACCCCATTGTTGCTCCAGTACTTTTCAGTTTTCTCCAATCAAACGTTTTCCAGTCAACACCATTCAAAGCAGCCACCCGTTTAATGGAATACCAGTCTTTACTTCGATCTAATTCAAGTTGAAGCTGTGCTTTCTGTTTTTCGGATTCCAGTAATTCTTCCAATGCCTCGATATATGTTTGAGGACGTTTTGGCCTAAAGGATTCCTCCATCTCATGGAAACGTTTTACATATCGAGCAGTGAAGATTATACCCTTCTCACCTGTTGATTTGTTGGCCAAGAAATCGCATCCTAAACGTGTTACATTAAAACACCTATTCTCTTTTCCACTTGCGTCTCTATAGGTGGCTTCTGTAAAATAATCACTCAAGCGAAAATTCGCTTCAGTCAAAACAGGTATTATTCCTATCTGTTTTTGATTTCCTCTTCTATCTCTTGTACCGCATAATTTATTTAAAACATCCCTATGAGATATTTCCATCATCTCGGCAACTTCCAAAGTGGTAATCGTCTGTGTTTTCTTAATTTCTTCTGTAGTAAAAATTTCAGTTCCGTACATCTGCGTATACCCCTTTCATTTTTACTTTTAGTCCTGCAAAATGCAAAGCTAGCAAATAAGCTCAAAAATTTTCCAAATCATATCTTGCAGGGGGATTATCGGTTTCGAACCGATGTACATAGGTTAACAGCCTATCGCTATGCCAACTCAGCTAAATCCCCACAACGGGCGCAGGCCCGTTAGCAATGTTTTTTTTCGTGCCATGCGTTAACACTATTTGGTTTTTTATTATTACACCTCCAGAAACCAACAAAGTACAAGGTGCCGTAGATTTCTCCACGGATATGGACCCATATCCAGTCTTTCCAGGTGTCAAGAGGGAATAGACCCACACAGCTCACCCTCTAATGGTCTGCTTCCTTTTTGTCGCTTTCGCTTGCCTCCGCGAAGTGATCGCATCACTTCACTCTTTCAGACCTCTTCCACTTGTAACAGATAAATGGAACCGCCATGCAGGTGACACGTCTGCCAGCTGCGTGCCAACTACTCCAAAATGGGAATAACCAATACGCATACTACATGGACTTACATTCCAAAACCTCACGGCGGATTCGCTCCGCCTTAACAGCAAACAGCTATGAGGTGAAAGGAGAGTAATACGTCAATGCCCGTTCCCAGGCAAATCCCCACGGGCCGGTGACAGCCCTTGTCAGCATTCAGCTATGGGGATATTTCACTCTGACGGATTTTTCAGCAACTTACCGTCATTGTTACGTTGCCATTAGCCTGCGGAAGATTATTTTAGGCACTTAGATATAGGATTAACATTTAGACACTTATTGTTTACAGTTACACATCTTCCGCCTTTGGCACCATCTATACTGGGTGCCTCGACCTGTCTGCCTCATAGGTCAATGCATGACCCTGTAAAGTCTGACATGGCCGCTCCTTTATGAATCGCACCCATTCTGTAATGAAGAATAGGACAATTCCGAAATATGTAATAATCATTTTTTACCCCATTTTTTGTAATATAAATATGTTGCCAGTGGAAGTATGATTAAATTAAAAATAAAAAACTGTAAAATGAGTTTATCATTCATGATCAGCCCTCCAACCACCTATTATCCAAATAACAGAATCCGCTTATTGCGCCTACGATTAAAATGGTCCAGAATATCCAAAACATCACTGTACCAAATCTAGAAGTCAACTGGTTGACAGTCTCATCAATATCTTGATTCTGGTAGAAGTAAGACCCATTTGACATTGTATTATCTCGCAGGTTGGCATAAATCGTTCCAGTATACCTTATCTGACAACCAGCATATACAAAACGTATATCAGATAGAAAACTCTGTTCTGTCTTTATATGTTTACTTCCCGGACGTTTTATTTTTCCGTAATCAAATTCTATACCACAGAAGCGTATTTTTTTCGAGTGTTGTTCCCATCTATCATAATAATCCCAGGAATAGTAAACCTCTTCCTCCTCATAAGTTTCTGTTTCACCTTTTGAATTTGTTCTGGTCTTTGTTACCGTTCGTGTATGCTGATTGTAATGCTCTTCTACTTTTTCAACATACAGATATTCCCCGCCAAGTTCAGGAAAGGTCACCGGATCTACAGCCTGCAGGTCACCATAAACAAAAGCATTCCCAAGGCTTGTGTCCATGCCATACCGGAACATTTCTGCATCCGTAATATGTACCGCCTTATTATATTCAGCGTTCTTATCCATCTGGTAAGCTTCTATTTTTCCAGCTATTACAAATCCAATAATGAGCATAACAGCAACAATGGAAACGCTGGCTATTATCTCTCTCAATGTGATTTCAAAATCTCCAAAATCCCATGACCTTTTCATTCTTTATTCCTCAATTTCAATCAAACATCTTTCATCCGGAATCATTCCACCGCAACTCCAACCGCCCGGCGATGTAATGTGTCCCATCTTTCCGCATTCCTGTTTTTCAAGAGTTTTGATCGATGAACATTTAAGTGGACACTCTAAATAGAACATAGGTTTCCGGTCAGCAACAATTTTCTTTATTTTCATTTCTTTTCTCCAAATAGATTTTGTGGAGCATCTACCGGAGCATTGTAATCAAGCCGTCTAAAGTCCTGTTTTTCATACCCACACCAGCCAAGGTATACTCTGGATGGAAATCCTTTAACATAACGATTATATGTACCAACCTGTCGGTTATAGTTTTCCCGGTACTGTGCCATCAAGTTTTCAGTCGTTGCCAGTTCAGTCATGAGCTGCTTATAATTTTCATTGCTCTTTAATTCCGGATAAGCTTCAGATACCGCAGTAATTGCCGTTGTTACATTTTCAATATCTCCGGTACTACCCCGGCCTTCTACAATGGCTGTCAGTGTTTCAGCTTCATGCTTGTCATACTGCTTTACACAATCAGCAAGATTGTAAACCAGATCAACCCGACGCTTTTCCTGAACTTTAATATCAGACTGCGCCGTATGAATGGATTCTTCCAGGTTGATTGCTTTATTTTGACTTCCTTGAACTCCGAACATTCCCATTAAAATCACTGCAAATATTGCAGCTGCTACAATTACGAATACTTTCCAATTATTCATTTCCATGATCCTCCCTAATAATTATTACGGCAGTGGTATACGCCGCCTACCATCAAGTTGATTTCCTTTTCTGTAAATCCGCACTTGTCCGGATTGCGGATCACCCTATATTTTTCTTTTGAAGGTAAATTCTCGTATTCTGGATGAATGACCTGTAAAGCTTCGGAGATTTTCCCAACGAGTCCTGTTACTACATCTTTTACAACAATGCATATCTCTTTTAGTGCTTCACCGCTCTTTATGAGCAATCGCTTAAACTCAACCACAAGCATTCCTGTACGTACTATTTTCTGTTTCTGCTGCTCTGTAACGCAAATCATGTTTGTTACCTCCAGAACGAGACCAAGGCCAGAATATACATAATTGCCATAATGCCAAATCCAATAACCGTTGCCTTATCTCTTTTCCAGATCAGTCCCCAAGAAAACCAGAGAATGAAAGTCACCATAAATACATTCCAAACTGTTACAATCCATTTCAATACTTCCAAATCTCTCACCTCTATTTCACATCTGCTAAATCAAATACGATACCCTGGCAATACGGCTTCCCGTCCTCATAAATCATGAAGGTTTCATGTGGTATATCCGTTTTATATGTCCAGGTAATGACATTCCCATTTTCATCTATTGCGGACTTATCGCACCAGAAAGCTTCAATACAGTTTGCACGCTCCGAACCATCTTGAGATGCACCAGTCCGGTCAAAAAATACCTTTCCACCATCAAAGCAACCACCCTCATCATTAATAGCACCGTCAAAAAACATTAAATCATCTGAAGCTCCGCTAATAATAACTAAACCAGCTTCTTTAGCAGTCCATACAACACTGCTAAACGGTTCAGGTTCGGACCTATATTCATATCCATCAATGAGCCTTGCTAATTCTTTCTTGTCCATGGGAAACTCCTTTCTCAATACTTATACTTTTCCAACTTCTCTGCAATTTCATCAATACTCTGTTGATTGAGATTTGTTAACTTACTCAAATCATCAGTATACATATTGCGAAGCTGGATCACCGTATTTATACCGGCACGTTTTAGGCAGACATATGTGCGAACTGAAAGATCCAGATTGTCAATGCTGTCCCGATCCAATTCAATACCAATAATTCTATTTGCCAGTTCTACTGCCATCTGGTCATATGGAATTGAGCCATCGGTTTCCTGCAGATATCCAAAAACAGAAGCCACTAAAGCATTGTACCAATCACCTTTCTGCATGAATTCATTTCTGACGACTTCTGCAGCTTCTTGGAGACTATTACCACTTTTTATATCTTCACTGTTCATCCACTCAATAAACTGCCTAAAAAAAGTATCTGACGCTCTTTTCATCATTTCTTCATCAGAAGCTATTACCTTATAATTTTCCATGTCTTCTTACCTCTCTAAATTCAGTCACGGGCTGCCTTACGCTCAGGTGCCGCCACCTGATTGACAACATTTGATCCAGCTTCCCACGCACGCTGAAACCCGTATATTATAATAAATTTATAATCTTCATTTATGGAGACTTAAATAGCAATTTAGCGGTTGTAAGTGGTGCAATAGATATAGCCGGAAACAGTCTGAATGCCGGAACCATTTATTATCAGAATGTTGGGCGAATATCGGCATTATCTTTTGAGGGTCTACAGCTAAAGACTAGTCTTCCATCAGGATCTACTGTAACCTTAATCACTTTGAACAGCAGTAGCAGACCTATGGTTGTAACAAAATCGGTACTAATCTGCCAGCATATCACCCTATATTTGACTATTGCAACAACGGGAGAAGTTATAGTAGGTAATTACTCTGGTATTACTGTTCCAGCCGGCGCTATTGCAGAGGGTCAGGTATCTTACGTTATTAACAAATGATCTTTAAACTGAGTAAGAACAGTGCCCATGAATAGTCGAGCTTGAGATACTTTGATATGTTAAGATATCACCGGTTGCAGTAATCTGTATGAGCATATTGGTGTCAAAAACATTTATATATCTGATTCCAGGCGGCCAATATCCGGTTGGTAGCGTTCCAAATACATGAGGACTCCCGGAAAAAGTAACAGGCGATTCCACGGCGACAATGATATCTACATGATAACCTCGCTTTGCATAATATATTGCGTTTCCTGCACCGAGATTAATTGTGCCGGTTGTCTGAGCAGTTAAATTGCTATTTAAGTTCCTTTATATCTAAAAATCTTTTTCCCAGTCAATTTCAATTCTCAAAAACCTCATTTTAGCTTTCTTTCCAGAGTATCCATGCGATATGGCACTCAATATATATCCGATACTGAATCCAGACCAGTCCGACAATTCTCTTGAAGTGTCAGCCACATAAAGTGGCAGCTCATATTCATCGGTTTCTACTGCCATGTACAGTTTTTTCTTCATAGCAACCAACGCCTTTTTTATTTTTTGAGGAAAATTGAAATCCATCTTTTGGATCGGACCCGATTTACAACGGTCACCATATCCCCGTCTTTCTCAACCTCAACATCACAGTTATACCGGAGAATCGTCCGCCGGAATTTTCTGGCCAGTTCTTCATCAGGGAGGTTGTAAATCATATACCGCTTCCCGGCTTTATCAAAAATGGGTTTCTTACCTTCAGGAATCTCGCTTTCCAAACACGGAATAATTGCTCCTCTGGTATGCCTGCCAAAGTAGAAAAACAACCATCCGACTAACGGCCACTTACCATCATTCAGAAAGTACGGATCATATCTGGGAATCCACCAAGGATCCTTTAAAGAGAACTGAACGTACCATTCATAGCATTCCTGAGTTTTGAAATTTGCAAAGGCAAATAGGAAAGTGCCTCTATGCCTTTTGGCAAACAATAATTTTCGATTGAACATTTATGTATCCTCCTGAGGAAAGGCCTTTTTAGAATTTTTAAATTTTTTCAGTATCACTTTCCTAAGAAACGATTTCCACAGGACAGCCTACAAGCAGTTCAATGTCAGCCTTCGAAAGCCTAATAGGCTTCCCAATACTCATACCAATCTCTTTACGATCTCCAGAAATTCCTTTGGCTATTGCCTTGCCCTTATATGCCATTGTCTCTTCATCAACATAAATCCTGAAAAGGCTATATCCATGCGCCCGGCAGAATAGTAATGAATCAGATAATATTCTGCTCATTTCCTCATCTTCTTCTCCGAATAATTCCTTGTATGTATAAGCATTATCCGGTATATGAAAATAAGCCGGTGTAGTTATCCATTTAGGAAACTCAGAAAAATGGAAAAGTCTTTTGTTGACCAACACTTTCAATCCAATATCTGTTCTATATCCTCGTGCAGATGCCATTCTAAGCAGTCTTTCACTTTCTTCATTTGTCGTAGTGGTTATAAACTTTCCTGTAAGGTCTATCACGATATTTACCCCCTTGCCTTCTTGATTGAATACCAGTCTTTTATGAAATGCCTTTTTTAATTTTTTCGGAACTTGGGCGGCTAACTGGCCCCCAAACGGCTTCCCTGCAGACCCCCTCCGGGGTGCCTAATTCCTTGACAATATCGAGTTCGTAAAATTGTCAATAAACGAACTATTACGTATTTACAATGGTTTTATCATGTGGTATGATGGTATCAATAGATTAAACGAACTTTTCAGAAGTATTTTACGAACTTTAAAGGAGGGGTATAGAATGAATAAGAAAACTGTTGCATTAACCAGAGAATCATATCAGCTTATCATTGAGACTATCCGATCTGGCTTCACTGCCAAGGACGGGACCGTCTGTAAGCCAAACAACCGAATCGCTACCGCTTTAGTATTGGAAGCCAACCTAGGCTTACGTATTGGTGACGTGTTACAGCTCCATGCTTGCGATATAATTAAAGACGGCAGCAGGTACAGGCTAAACATTACGGAGACAAAGACAGGGAAGCAACGAACGTTTACCGTACCAAATGAGATCTACAACTATATCCTGCAATATGCGCTTGATAATAACATTTCAAGTCGCGCGAAACTGTTTGATATCAGCGAAAGAGCCATTCAAAAGCATTTAAAACTTCTCTGTGAAGCGTTAAACCTTGATAACATAGGCACTCACAGCTTTAGGAAATACTTTGCAACCTCCATCTATACGGACAATGGGTATAACATTGAACTTGTAAGACAACTCCTGCAGCACTCAAGTACAGCTATTACACAACGATACCTGGGTATCCAGCCGAAAGAGGTCGAGGACGCATTACAAAAGCATATACAATTGATTTAATATTTGCCCTGGCAATCGCCGGGGCTTTTCTTATGCCTTTAATCCGGTAATTCGTCAGCCGAACCCGGCAGCAGGTCAACCGTTTTGGCCCTGGTTTCTATCTCCTCACGGGTTACTGATATGCGTCCCGTTCCCTCTACTCCTCTTGGCTGCCCCATGTTCCACCCATAATGCCGGTTGAGCGCCGGGAGTATTTTCATGGGATTCGAGCCCCCGGAAATTAATTTGTTGCTCAAACTTTCCTCTCTTTCGGAGTTGAGTTTTTTGTATATCTCGGAGGCACCAGAGCCGACTTGCGTCTCATTATTGCCCCAAGAATAGAAAGTATCTTGGTTAATCCCCGTTAGCTTAGAGAAGCCTATGATACTAATCTCCTTGTCATACTCATAACAGAGGGTTATATAAACATCACATATACTACTGATAAGGCTTATATTGTAAGCATTACTTACTCTGCTATCTATAATTAACTTATCTTTATTAACACCAAATAGAGACTTATTTATATATATAAGGGCAGCGTTCCAACGACTCTGGGGTTCTTTACGCATGTCTTGAATCTTACGATCATCTATGTATTCTTGGAGATATAGAGATATTTCATTTTCAAAGACATCTATTGTACTCCCATCTGTATCAGCTACAGTAGTGTAATTAATATTGTCTGACATAGTATTTATATCTCCTTTCAGTGTCTTTTACAGGTATCATACAGACGCATATAAAAGCTTTATATATCTACTACCTGGGTAAAACCATAGATCTATTAATCTTTAATAGCCTGATCTGATAAGGCCAAGGTTATCCGGTCCTCTGGATCGGGAATAATCTGACTCAACAGTTCCAGACACTCACGCCGCTGCTCCGTATCGGTGCATATTCCAGTGCTATGAAACCTGCAGCTTTCCCGGCCACACTTATCACTTATTCCCTGCATGTTATCAACTCCTTGATTTTAGATTCATTCCGATTCTGTTCTATCTGTGCTATGACTAATATATTTAAAACCCGTCCTGACGTTCAGATTTGCCTTTTACGCCGTTCTAAATGTCTTACGTGGACATTTTCTCACCCATCAACATCAAATCGATTTACGGGCAAATAAAAAGTCCCTGCGCTATACGGAGTGGATACCGTACAACACAAGGACTCAAAAGTCATTGGTTCTTTCCCGCCTACTACGGGGGCATTGCATATGGTCAAGGCCAACCAGGCTAGCACATGCACGCTTTAATATTTAATTATTTATACTTTAGCAGATATTTAATTATCTGTCAATATCTGGATATTATTTTTTATTTTATCCCCTATATAGTATTTTAATATATATTAGGGCTGGAGTATTCGCTCTGCTTGCAAAGCCAGTGATACGAACAGTATGTTAATACTGTATTCTTTATTTGGTTTTATATCTGGTTTATTATCTGTATATATATTTATTATATAATACATCCTTTAACATTTGGCAAACACGTACTATCCATTGTGCAAAAATGTCCAATGGATAAGACAAAAAAGGTAAATGCATTTTACAAAATTACTCAGCATCAAAGTGCCATTGCACTGTTGATTTGAGCCATGAACAATATATTTATATATCTATATCTTTTTCTAAGTCTATATCTAAATCTACGGAATCATTTTGCATACATTCTGGTTCCGTTTTGGAACAAAAAGTACATAAAAAGGGCCAGTAACTGCCGGCCCTTAACCTTTCTTTTTCTGCATGCGCTCCCACTTCTCCGGATAAGTCTTTGCATACCACTCGAAAAAAGGGCCATAGATATGTTCTTCTGCTTGCCTTCTTGCTTTCACGGCATCATCAAAAGCTTTATATCCTCCGAGATAGTACTTCTTGCGCTTAAACATGATGGATGCAACCCACTTTTGATCTCTCTGGTTGCGATATACACCAGTACACCCGGAGGTATTAGATGATCTAATGGATTGCGACAAGCGACAAGGCGCGGTGCCATCAACTATCAGATCTTTTGTGTTTCGAGAGCGGACATGACCGCATGATATGGTGCCACCTCTTACAAGGCATGCATATGTCACATCAACTTCTTTCCCGCAACTGCATCTGCAATGCCAAACTATGGACATACCACTACCTCGCTTCGCATCTAAGATTGGGCATAGTGCAGTAAGTTCTCCAAAGACTTGCCCGGCAATATCCTTAAATTTTGGATTCCGGTTTTTTTCGATCTGCTTTTTCGCCGTCTCTTTTTGTAAGCATCCGCAACTTTTCGTGGAGCCGTTTCGGAGATTTACAGTAGCCACATCGCAACTATCTCCACAGTCACATCCACAGTGCCAGACAACGGAAGAGCAAAGCCTCTTATCTGTTGGATACTCAGCTACAAGTTGGCCGAATCGCTGACCTGTCAGATCCCTTATCTTTTGCATGATATATCCCTGCTTTCTAAAAACTGCACCCGGTCCATGTGGGACCGAGTGCTTGCTTTTTATTACTCAAAAATGTCAAGGTCATACCACGTTTCAGCGATTTCTTCGTCCGTGCCGTGGAATGCGGATTCATCGGAATCGCAAAGAACCCTATCTATAAAATCCTCGTACTGATCATATCCCATATCTTCAATACCGCTCTTACCATACTTAGCCTCAAAGGCTTTATCAATGCTTTCTCTTGCGATCTCATACTGCTTTTCACTGTCAAACCTGTCTTTATTTGGTACTAAGTCCTGCTTCATCTCCATGATCTTCCTCTTTCCCCCTAGATTAACCGTTAGGGCCGGTTCTTTAAAAATCAGTCCCAGTCAATGGTACTGTGTGCAACTGTTCCGTGCTCCGCAATATCTCTTTTGGCTGCTTCTATAGCGGCTATTTCGTCCTGATCTGCGATATCCTCAGGAATGAATTTTACAATCACCCGGAAAAGGGTTTCTATATCCTGCTCCGGTACTAGCTCAATAAGGCTCTTTAATGCTTCTCTGCTCACCTTGACACCTCCTACAGTCTCTTATATGCTTGCCCTCTGGGTAAGATATCATCAATAATTATCTTGTCACCTTCAAGGGAAAACAAAACCCTCAAATCGCCAACTCTTAAGCGATATTTATTATCCAACCCTTTTAACTTCTTGATATCGCCCTGGGGTATTTTTTCAATAGTTTCTTTTAACCTTTTCTTTGTCGGCTTATCCTGCGATTCGATGTACTTCACGGCTGATCTACTGTACTCTATCTGCATTCCGGTATCTCCTTTCGTCTGATACCTTTATCATATCACTTTATAAAGTTATTTACAAGGGCTTTTTCAAAAGTTATGTTTCTTTTTTATTTCCTCTTCTTCTTCCGTTGCTTTAAACTCAATCAAATCCTTTGGCTGCATATCCAATATCAGACATATACGGTTAAGGCTTTCTAAGGATATAGCAGTATCCTCTTTTTTTATCTTCTTGAGCGTATCTTGACTTAAAAGCTTTGTGGTCTTTGCCTTATATAGATTAAAGCCTTTGCGCTCCAGGGCATCAGCAACATCTATCTTATATCGTAACATAGCACACCTCCTCCAATTAATTTAGTATAAAATATCTCTGGCAAAAAGTCAAATCATATTTATCACTAATAAAAGTTATAAAACGCTTGACCATCACTTAGAAAAGTGATATAGTATAACTATAGCAAGCAACACGAAACAAGTCAAATTGAAAGCGAGGAATTTATGATGAACAAATACGGATATAAAGAAGTTAGAACTTTAAGCAAGGACAATTTAAGGCTCTTATGCATATCTAAAGACTGGTATACCTTAGGTGATTGTGAAGAGTATGAAAACCTTCTAAACATGACAAGGAAAGATAGTATTACTACTGACGATATAGTAGAAATTGCCTCTGACATAATGGAACATTCAGAGGATATAAACGATAGAGAATTTACAAGTTATTGCTTTGAAATATTAAAAATCTGTACAACTTTTATAGCAGAATCATATATCCCCTGACGAGTCTTTGAAAATTAAGACGAAACCGCCGGCTGGCGGTCGGGATACACGCACATCACAACCAAGTATATGGAGGATATTATCATGAAAAGAGAATATAAGATATTTAAAGACGCGGTTGGAAAAGTCTTTGTAGTATGGAGCGATATGGTAAGAAATTGTTTGTTTGCAGGAAGTATAGGGGACTTAAGAGAGGTTGAAGCCGGATTCTTTGAAAGAGATAGTAATCAATTGAAAAATATTATGTCAGTGCTGAAGAGATACAAATAAAAGAAATGTCAAAAGGTGATAGTCAAGCCGTAGCGCCAAAGCAACCGCTGGATTATCAAATTTTTAAGGAGAGAAAAACACATGACAATTAAAGTGAATTATGAAAACGGAGATAGCACGACAACCAGCTTTAACGGGACATTACAGGAAGCCATTGCCTACTACGAGGGGAACATTTCTAATATTGGAGCTGTCTCTGATAATCTCCAGAGGTGCAACTCCATTGAGGTTATTGAAGATGAATTTATCCGTCTAAAAAAAAGAGAAGAAGAAGTAAAGAACAGTTACAGAGTAAAATCTCAAAACGGACAATACGTGATAATGCGAAAGGATTTTTACTTCTCCGAAGTATTAAGTGATTATCAAGACTATTGGACTTTGTACAAACCGTACAAGACTCTGAAAGGTGCAATATCAGCACTGAAAAAGATAGTGGCTCAGCACTTCCCGGCAAATCATTTTACTCAGGACGACAGTATAGATGATTTTATTAAAGCTATGATCCTGTAATTCCAACAAATACATTTCGGGCGGTTACGGTTAAGCCGTGGGCGGTCCAGTCCGCCACCGTTCTTTTATATCCTGGCTCCCAGGGTGAGGGAAGAAAGACGACAAAATGAGGAAATTCACTTTATGGATGGGATTCCTTGGAAATGGCTTAACGGTTGCAAACAGAGCTAAGGAAGTCAATGGAGACTATGAGCATATCGCCCACATCTCCAACGGCGGCAATATTACATGGTATGTGAAGCCAGAGAGCATACCAGGACAAACCCGTTTAAGGATTGAACATGAATCTGATACAATGCGAGCAAATTTTATCGCAGATTGGCAGAAAAGAAACTCCACCGCTAAGAGGGAAACTGTACTTGATTCCCTGCCACTTAATATGTTTTTAAAGCGTATTCGCCATGAAATCACCTTTGAAGAATGCGAAAGATATTATTTAGACCATATAGCATAGACAATGTTAAACTTCCTTTCCGCTTTCCGGCTCTGATCGGCGGCAGGCTTACGACCTGTAAGCGGAATTTCCCTAATTGGGGAACTCTAATACCTTCCAAGGCTTCCACCCATGTATAAGCCCTTGAAAGTGCTTTGCCGGTTTGCGGGGTCCGGTTAAAACCTATTCAGGGCGCACTATTGCCATTTTATGCCGTGCCCATCCGCAGAAACGGGATAAAAGGCGGCTAGCCTGTAGCCGTAACCAAGCAGGCCCATAAAACCGCACGCGACAGGGGGATCGGTATAAAATCGCCCTGGCACCGTGTCACGCCCTGACACATTACAAAGACAGGGCAACGGGCCAGCCACCCGGTAACGGGCTATAAAGCACCACAAAAGCACTTGCTAAAGGTTCGTACCTGCCTACCGCCTGGAGCAAGCCGGCAACTATCCACCTTACACCGCCCCGGTGACGTGATCCGGCGTTTAAATGGTTGCACGATAGCACCCAACATATTCTCAAGTTACGCCCTACAAAGCCACGGGGCAGGACGTGGACGGGCGAGGCTTGAGGTATGCAAAAATCAAAGTGAGGAGGTACAAACCCTATGTTAGATCGGGTTATGCAGCGTGGACCGCCGTTCTGGCGGTTCTTTTGGTTTTCTGACTTAGCTCTTGAAGTCTTTACTGGCACATGGTATCATAGCACCAAATAGCCGTCATATGGGTTCAATTCTCCAAATGCGATCAAGTCCCACCTGGACCATTTCAACGTTCGCTACGGGGCAAATACAGGCTTCTGATTAAGGATTAAGCCATATGGAGGACCATGCCTGCTTACCGCGAGGGCTGCGACTGCCTACGGGGCGAATATGAATCTTTCAAAAATACGGCAAGGATCTGGACCGGATTTTTTACAAAACTCGCTCACAAATTTAACCGGATTTTTAACGGAAATTTCAACAATTCCAAAATGGGATTCCCAAACTTAAATATGTATACCCGGGGGGATTGTTTTTCAAACACCTGGACCGCCCACGCTGAAATTTCCCACAAATCGCATCCAGATTTTTTTCAATAATTCTTCAAAATTAATTTCCAAAATTCCAGATTCAATTTTGCCTACCGGGGGGTATCAAAATCATTTACCTTATTTGTAGTTCTTTATGATTAATTCCTTATATCTCCTGCTCCTGTCCTTACTCACCAAATTATCCATTCTGTCAACTTCAATAATGGTGAATCCCTCATACAAATCCCTGATCTGTTGACTGTCATTATAAGACAAGATGAATTTACCCTTAATATTTTCCAAGCATTTCCGTAGTCTTTCATGGTCCTCTGGATTAAACCGATCCGGATAATACTTCTCCGCTTCGAAGTAAGGAGGGTCCAGGTAAAATAGCGCTTCCGGTCTGTCATACGTCTTTATCAGCCGTTCAAAGTCCTGGTTTTCTATTACAACCCGATTTAATCGTCCTGACACCTCTTTAAGATAATCAACAGCTTTCTGCATATCTCTTGGACTTACTCTAAAAGATTTGCAGTCTGTTCCAAAGCTCTCTCTGATCAGGCAGAAGAACCGGGCGGCCCGTTGTATGTCAGTCATTCCTCTGGTATTCCTGTTTAATTCATCAAAGAACTGTTCTCGGGACATAAGCAGCCATTCCAGTTCCTTCTGCAGTGGTTCCGGGTGATATTTCACCACCCGGTATAAATTAATCAATTCTCCGTTAACATCATTTAAAACTTCTAACGAAGCATGTTTATCTTTTGAAAATAAGACCCAGCCAGCTCCGCCGAACACCTCAATATATCGGCTGTATGAACCCTGATCTGGGAACTGTTCCATGATCTGCTTTCGTAACAATTTCTTTCCACCAATCCAACTAATAAAACTATTCATAACAAAACCTCCTTTTTATGGAGAATCTCAATAGAACAAATTTTATGAATCTAAAAGATGAAACTTACTTGCTATTTCCCGAATCACATTCACAGTTACTCCATTACCAGCCTGCTTATAAAGCTGATTATCGCTATTAACCATAGCTGCCTGCTCAAAATATTTGTCTTTCCAACCCTGCAGACGAAAACATTCTCTCGGGGTGAGCTTGCGAATCTTAGGGACCTTATCTTTCATACAAACAACACCTTGGTTACATGCGGTTGTTAATGTATGAACTTTTTCCTTTCCTACCCGGCCTCGTTTAGTGGTACTATTGGGATAATCCAATTTAATGCTATCCCCCACTTCTGCCAATGTATAACCTTTTTCATTTGCGTCCCGAATTAAAAATCCTTCTCTATGCTTCTTAATTTTTAATGAAAGATTATTTTGTCCGCCTGTTGTTCTGATAGGTAATACTTTTCTTCCGGGTCCTCCTCTAAGAAATCCAATAATAAACACCCTTTCTCTGCTTTGTGGGATTCCGAAATCTTTGGTGTTGAGAACTTGCCATTCTGCATCATAGCCAACTTCATCCAATTCAATGAGAAGTTTGGTAAAATCGAGCCCTCGATTAACACTAAGTAAGTTTTTAACGTTCTCAATAAATAGGATTGAGGGTTTATTTTCTTCCGGCAGGTCTCTAATAAGCCCTGTAACTGCGAAAAACAGACTTGAACGCTTTCCAACGAATCCGAGCCTTTTCCCGGCGGTAGATATGTCCTGGCAGGGGAATCCAAAACACCATACATCTGCTTTTGGCAGGTTTCTGGCATTAACAGTCCTAATGTCAGTTGCATACCATTCTCCATTCCTATATTCCTCCTTTAATATTTCCTTTTGCCTTTCTTTAAATGGAAGCTGAAGAAGATATTGATTCTGTTCTTTGGATATTAAATGCATAGACGTATAACTCATCACAGCAAACTTATCCCATTCACAAAATCCAATGCATCTATGACCTGCAAACTCCATTCCTTTTCTAAATCCTCCAATGCCAGAAAAAAAATCTAAAAATGTAAGACTCATTCTAAAAAGAAGCCGCTGCAGCTTTAGTCCGGATGACTTCGCTCCTTTTAATTTGATATCGTGATAGAGCATAGCACAAATCTTGACTGCACTTCTATGCACTTATTAAAAAATTTTATTTATTTTTTGTAATGCTCTGGTATGAATATTATAAATTTGTCTATCACTATAACCCATCTTTTCAGCAATTGCTTCCCAATGGTAACCACGCATGTAACGGTATTTAATTAACCGCTTCTCCTGCTCATCACTCAAAGCTTCGATTTTATCATACAGATTTACACAACTTTTTATTTTTTGATACCGATAGTAAGAAACCTTATGATTTAGATCTATTAAGACAGAAACATATTTCTTATCATAACCATGTGTATTTATTTCCGTCTCAATCAACTGGATTTCTTCGTCAGCTTCAGCAATGGCAGCATTAATAACAACCAAATTTTTAAGTTGATCTCTTGTCTCATTTCCCATTATCCGGCACACCTCTCTCTCACACTTCTTAATGTATTCGGTGTGGATTGAGCGTAATAAATAGCCGTTACTGAAGGGCTAGAATGTCTCAAAATCTCCTGAATGGTGCCAATATCCACTCCTTTATTTTTAAGATTCATCCCCAGCGTTTTACGCAATTTATGAGGATATACCCGGCATTTTAATCTAGCTCGACTGCCAATGCATTTTAAGATGCTCCGGATTCCAGAAGTTGACAGCTTCTTATGGGGCGCCCTACATTGAGGAAACATAAACGGACTTTCGTCATTCCTTAAATCCAGATACTGCCTGTAATAATATCGTGCATCATCATCTAAGAATATAGGTTCATACCTATCATTCTTTTCTCCCTGGATCATAATATCCCCGGTGTTCCAATCTATCTGGTCCAAGGTAATTTCCACCAATTCCCCAACTCTGGCTCCGGTGCTTCGCAATACTTCAATTAATGCGCGATCCCTAGAACTCCTGCATGCGTCCCTCATCTTTGCCATTTCTTCTGGCTTAAAATAATCAATCGGCTTTCTGATTGCCTTTAACGGATCTGTTGCCTCAACCGGATTCTCACTAATTATTTTTTCCTTTCGCATCCAAGTGAAGAAAGCAGAGAGAAAGCGCCTTTCGTTATTCACAGTCACAGCCTGATTTTTCTTGCCGCCGGTATTAATATTTCGTTTCTCATACCATGAAAGGTAATAGCTGATATCTGATTCCTCCATCCTGTCCAACGGCTTATCAATAAGTGTAATTAGGCGTTTTACCGAACTAAGATATGCTTGTTTAGTATTGTCTTTGATTTTCTTCTTCACAATAAAGAGCTGAACGATGTATTTATTCTTCTGATCCATATCATTCTGATATTCTACCGGGAGAGTGGTGATTTCCTGCATATTGACATTGACAAATTCCTTTATGATAGTCTGATGAAGAATTTCTAAAACATCTTTAGTCACGTGCTCTGCCATGGCAACAATGATATTATTAATTACCTGCGCTTTTATGGTCTGTCCATTCATAATATGTAATCTCCTTTTCTTAAAATTTCAGTTGCTTAGGGAGACATTTTCTTTTATAATATCCTTAAGCGTGAAGCGGTAGAAGAACTTTGGTCGGGGACTCTACCGCTTGTTTATTGTCTAAAATTCGAATGTATGTTCTTTTTGAGCTATTTTTTTACCGGGGTCTATGCCCCGGCTCTAATTCTTACTTCTGGAAAAAACTTCCAGTTCATACTGATAGTTAGTAGTTCACAATTATACAAAGGAACAAATCTTTAGGAAATTATTTTACTTCCACGTTAGTATCTTTTACTTTAAAAGTTGTTTGAGGTTTTGAGTTCGTTTCTCTATTTGACCCCTTATAATACGCTTGCACAAAAACCACTTTTCCACTTTTGTAATGTCTTACATGCCCACTTACAATCCATTTGGCAGTTTTTCTTATTATTTCTCTCTCCGGCTTATTGGTACTTTCATATTTTTTGTTTCCTAACTTAAAATTGTAAAATTTACTTATATTAATAATCCGCTCTTTTTTAACACTTTTATATTTTTCTTCTTTATTTATAATAATGGATGTTCCTTTTCTTTCCTCATGAACATTAGCCACCTTTTTATAATTAGAAAGAAAGTTTATAGCCTGAAAAGTTGTAAGGATATACTGAATAATTATATTAATATCTCTATTAATATTAGCATCATCATCACGCGCGGTCTTTAATATCCAATCAATTTCCATTTCCGTAAACTCTTTTTTTAATTCGTTTTGAGTAAAAGCTTTGAGTAAAAATTGCATAATACAAGCGTAACTCACCTCAAGCTCTTGGTAAGAGTCTTCATGAATCATATTATCAACACCTCTGATTGTAATAATATATCTAAGATAAAAATCACCATCATGAAAGTGATATTCTTTTATCTCTAATCCGAAGTCTTTTTCCGTACTGTATAAAAGTTTAAAATGAGAATAATATATCACTCCATTTTTTGTTCTACTCTTTATCACGCCCTCCGGAATGCATGGAATTAAGTATTGAAATCCCTCATTATTCCTCACTTCATCTTTCCCATATTCAGACATAACATCATCAAGCAGTACACGCTCTCCACCATTATTACTTGCTCCAACAAGTTCTATTGTGTCTAAACTCTTAATATAACGGAAAGTCTCTGCTATTCCTGCTTCTTCAAGAAATTTCCGTACCCTCCAAATAATATTGTTCTCTATATTTCTCACTCCTCTATATGCATATTAGCTTTATTCAATGATACAGCAGAATCTTCCAACTATCAATATTCAATTATCAAGGACGGTTGCTCCAGTATGCAATTTTATTTCTCTTTTCATTTAATCTTACCTCCGTTAATCTCAGTTTAATTCATAATCGGTATGTGGGTTTTTCTTAATCTCCACACCCGTATTTTTTTCAGCGCACTTTTGACATATGAATGTCTTATTAGAACACTTACCATACATATAAGGAAGATGCTTTTTATTATCTATCATAGCGTCATAGCCACAATGCAAACAAATCCTATCATCAATTCTAAAATTTCCACGAGCCATAGTTCCACCTACTTCCCATATCTCAGTTTAAACATTTTGTGATCTTACTTAACAGTTCCTTCTTGCAACACTCACACTTAAACGTAGGATCTATTTCATACTCATACTTTTCTTTTGCTGACTTTTCAAAAGCCTTACACACTCCCCCATCTGGGATATACACCGGATATGTGCTGCCATGGTTGACATGATAATCTTTAAAGCAAAAACCATAGATATAATTTTGCTCGTCAACTTTCCTGGGCTTATGCAAGCCAGAATATTTTTTACATTCATCACAACGGCTCATGTGCTCCTCCTGAAAATATTAATTTACCAGGCTAAACCTCTGTGTTAAATGCCACTTCCAGTCAGCCACCATGTTTTCACGCCTTGCCCGTTCCATTGCCAGCTCTTTCAGTAAATGCGCACACTGACCTTTCTCAAAATTGTTTA
>JAEWPQ010000006.1 GCA_023460575.1 Bacillota bacterium | reverse complement strand
TGTCCCGCTATCAGCTGAGAATCTGCGTCATTGAGCGGGAGGAAGATGTCTGCTCCGGTACGTCAAAATCCAACAGTGCCATCGTGCATGCAGGATATGATGCAGAGCCAGGCTCATTAAAGGCGAGATTTAATACAGAAGGAAACCGCATGATGGGAGAACTTTCAGAAACTCTTGATTTTTCCTTTGTCCGTAACGGTTCTCTGGTTCTCTGCTTTTCTGAAGATGACAGACCGGCTCTCAACGCGCTGTATGAAAAAGGCTTAAAAAACGGAGTTCCCGATTTATCCATACTGACAGGGGACGAAGTCCGCACGATGGAGCCCAGCGTGTCTGAAACAGTTGTAGCGGCTTTATATGCTCCAACAGGTGGAATCGTATGTCCCTTTGGCTTAACCATAGCGCTGGCAGAAAATGCCTGTGACAATGGAACTGATTTTTTATTTGAGACAGAAATTGAGACAATTAACAAAACTGATTCCGGTTATGATTTAATATCCAGTGACAAAATCATTCACGCTTCCTATGTGGTCAATGCGGCCGGAGTTTACTCGGATCTGATCCACAACATGGTTAGTGAGAGAAAGCTTCACATCATACCCAGAAAGGGAGATTACTGCCTGCTTGATAAAGAAGCAGGAAACCTGGTGAATCATACCATCTTCCAGCTTCCCGGAAAAATGGGAAAAGGTGTTTTGGTAACACCTACGGTTCACGGCAATCTTCTGACAGGACCCACTGCAGTGAATGTAGCCGACAAAGAAGAGACGTCTACAACTGCGCAGGAACTTTCCGATATTATGGAAAAGGCGGCCTGGGGCGTGAATAACATTCCGTTCCGTCAGGTTATCACCTCTTTTTCCGGTCTGCGTGCACATGAGGAGGGAGATGATTTTGTAGTTGGAGAGGTATCCGATGCAAAAGGTT
This sequence comes from Bacillota bacterium, assembly GCA_023460575.1. GTDB lineage: Bacteria > Bacillota > Clostridia > Lachnospirales > Lachnospiraceae > Lacrimispora. Next base: position 9,773 of record JAEWPQ010000006.1, on the reverse strand, counting down.
TCTTTGATGCGGCAGGAATGGAGTCTCCGGGACTTTCAAGCGCTCCTGCAGTAGGTGTTTATTTAGCAGAGCAGATAGCTGGAAAAGCCAATGCACAGAAGAAGGAAAATTTCATCGAAACAAGAAAAGGCATTATCAATCCCCAGAAACTTTCCCTGGAAGAACGTGGAGAACTGATTAAAAAAGATCCGAGATACGGAAATATCATCTGCCGATGTGAAGGCGTCAGTGAAGGAGAGATAGCAGATGCGGTGAACAGAACCTTAGGGGCAGTTTCCGTAGATGGAATTAAACGCAGGGTTCGTGCCGGTATGGGACGGTGCCAGTCAGGATTCTGTATCCCGAAGACAATGGAAATTCTCGCAAGGGAAACAGGAAAAAATATGGAAGACATCTGCAAAAACAGATCCGGTTCCAATTTACTGACAGGGAAAAGACAAGGAGGAGAGTGACATGACAGAGCATGATATCGTTATTATCGGAGGAGGCCCCGCAGGTCTGGCTGCAGCTGCAGCTGCAAAGAAAGCGGGCACTGAGGATATACTGATTCTGGAACGGGAAGGTCACCTGGGTGGTATTTTAAACCAGTGCATTCATAACGGCTTTGGCCTTCATACATTTAAAGAAGAGCTGACAGGGCCGGAATATGCGTCCCGCTATATTGACATGATTGAAAAGGAACAAATTCCATATAAGCTTAACACCATGGTTCTCTCTATCAGCAGTGACAGGGTTCTGACGGTTATAAACCGGGAAGAGGGCTTAATCCAGATAAAAGCAGGTGCTGTGATTCTGGCCATGGGCTGCAGGGAACGTCCGAGGGGAGCCCTTAACATACCTGGATATCGTCCGGCAGGTATCTATTCCGCAGGAACTGCCCAGCGCCTCATGAACTTAGACGGTTATGAAGTGGGAAAAGAAGTGGTGATACTGGGTTCAGGCGACATCGGCCTTATTATGGCGAGACGTATGACTCTGGAAGGTGCCAAAGTAAAGGTGGTTGCAGAGCTTATGCCCTATTCCGGAGGGTTAAAGAGAAACATCGTACAGTGCCTGGATGACTATGGAATTCCATTAAAATTAAGCCATACGGTGATAGCGATTCATGGAAAAGAGCGGGTAACGGGAGTTACTCTGGCTGCAGTGGATGATAAGCGCAAACCCATACCGGGAACAGAGGAATATTATTCTTGCGATACACTTCTTCTGTCTGTAGGGCTGATTCCGGAAAATGAGCTGTCAAAAAGCGCCGGAGTAGATCTGGACCAGATTACTGGAGGTCCTGTGGTCAATGACCGTCTGGAGACCAGCATAAGCGGAGTGTTTGCCTGCGGAAATGTACTCCATGTTCATGATCTGGTGGATTATGTTTCCGAAGAGGCTGCTCTTGCAGGAAGAAGTGCGGCAGCCTATGCAGGTTCCCAAAAACAGGAAATCTCTTCTTCCGATATCAGGATCCGCGCTGTAAACGGTGTCCGCTATACAGTTCCCCAGTTTGTGAACCGGGATTCCGATGCAGATCAGTGGAAAATCCGTTTCCGTGTTTCAGATGTGTACCGCGACCGCTATATCAGCATTTATTATGGTGATGAACGGGTTTATCACAAGAAGAAAAAGGTTCTTGCACCAGGAGAGATGGAGCAGGTAGCAATAAAGAAAGAAAGTCTGGAGAAATATCCGGATTTGGCAGAAATCGTAATCTGCACAGAGGAGGATTAAAAATGGAAGAACGCGAACTGATCTGTATCTGCTGCCCCCTGGGGTGCCCTTTGACCGTACGTATAGAAAATGGTGCAGTGACCGTGACTGGCAATTCCTGTGCAAGAGGTGCAGAGTACGGGGAAAAAGAGGTCTTAAGCCCAACCAGGGTGGTGACATCTACTGTAAGTGTGGTTGACGGAGAATTTGCCATGGTACCTGTAAAAACAAAAACAGATATTCCAAAAGGCAAAATATTTGATTGTATGAAAGAGATTCAAAATGCCTCCGTTCATGCCCCGGTTGCCATCGGAGATGTAATCATTGAAAACTGTGCTGGTACCGGAGTATCCATCGTAGCCGCAAGAAATGTAAAAAGATCATAATTGACCAGTAAAAACCGCAGCAAATGCCGCCCTCTTTAACCGAGGGTCCCAAAGAGCCTTTGCTGCGGGTTTATTTTAATCATTCAGCCGCGGAAATAATATGGAAAGAGACTTTATTTTCGAAAAAAAATAAAGAAAGAGATAAATATTTCTTGACGGTAGTGGTCAGGATTGATAAAGTAGAACAAGATCCATAGTTTTTTGGGTGCGGAGGGACTAAAATGAAAGCAATTGAGCTGCTGGAGACATCTCCGGTGATTGCGGCAGTAAAGGATGAAGGCGGGCTGAAGCGGTGTTTTGAGTCAGAGTGCCAGGTCGTGTTTATTCTATACGGAAGTATTTTAAACATCGGAAACATTGTACGGCAGATAAAAGAGCATGGAAAGTACGCCATGGTACATGCAGATCTGACCCATGGTCTCAGTTCAAAAGAGATCGTGGTAGATTTCATTAAGGAAAATACTTGTGCTGACGGTATCATCAGTACGAAGCCGCTACTTGTAAAGCGTGCGGTGGAATTGGGATTATTCGGGATTCAGAGAACTTTTATCATTGATTCGCTTGCCATGAGTACGACAAAAAAGCAGATTGACACCTTCCATCCGGATATGGTTGAAATCATGCCTGGAGTCATGCCCAAAGCACTGGAAGAGATCCGCAGATATACTAACATTCCCATCATCGCCGGCGGGCTGATATCGGACAAGAAGGATATCATGGCTGCTTTTAACGCAGGGGCAGATGCGATCTCTACCACCAGGGAAGAGTTATGGTTCATGTAAAAGGAGGAATTTATGAAATTAGTTACTTACGAGGTTGACCGTAGAAGAGATATCGGAGTCGTGAGCAGGGATGGGATGTGGGTTTTCCCTCTTAAGGCCTTCGGTATGGAATACAGAGAGATGCTGGAAGTTGTAAAGGGACTGAGCCAGTCAGAACAGGACTTACTTGAGCATGCATCTGGGCTGGATCCTTACAGCAGCAACATCGTAGGAGCGGCTATGATGAAAGAAGTCACCCTCCTGGCCCCAATTCTGACACCAGATCAGGATATTATCTGTCTGGGTCTTAATTACATGGAACATGCCGAGGAGTCAGCGCGCTACAAAAAAGAGGCGTTTGACAGAGAAAGAAACGATGCAGTCTACTTCTCCAAGAGAGTGAATGAAGCAGTGGCCCCTTATGGTGAAATATTAAGTCACTGTGATATAGTGGACAGCCTGGATTATGAAGCCGAGTTAGCTGTCATTATCGGAAAAGACGCGAAGGATGTGCCTGCAGAGAAGGCAGCAGATTATATATTTGGTTATACCATCATGAACGACGTGAGCGCACGCAACATACAGACAGCTCACAAGCAGTGGTATTTCGGAAAAAGTCTTGACGGATTCACTCCCATGGGCCCCTGTATTCTCACATCCAATTCCATTCCATATCCACCAGAACTATCCATTCAGTCAAAGGTAAACGGAGAACTGAGGCAGGACAGTAATACACGTCTCATGATATTTAAAATCGATTACATCATCAGTGAACTGTCAAGAGGAATGACGTTAAAGGCCGGAACGATTATATCCACCGGAACTCCAAAAGGGGTGGGAATGGGCTTTGATCCCCCAGCATTTCTCTCAGCAGGTGACGAAGTGGAATGTATTATAGAGGGGATTGGTTCTATTAAAAACCGCGTTATATAATAGAATAAATTAGAATTATTTGAAGTGTACAGTTGCATATCTGCCGTTGTACACTTTTTCTCTGACTGGTAAAATCCAAACCTGCTGTACAAAGCTGTTAAAAGTGATAAAATATAAAAAACGAAAGAGAAGAGGTACAGAGAAGATGATTACTGTCAGTGCATGCCTGATTGTAAAAAATGAAGAAAATGTATTGGCCCGCTGTCTTTTAAGCCTGAAAGATCTGGTTGATGAGATAGTTCTTGTAGATACCGGATCAACAGACAGAACAAAAGAGATCGGAAAACAGTTTGGATGCAGAATCTTTGATTTTGCCTGGGTGGATGATTTTGCGGCTGCAAGAAACTTTTCTTTTGAAAAAGCAGAGATGGATTATATCTATGTGGCGGATGCTGATGAAGTCATTGATGAGGAAAACAGAAAACGGTTTAAGGATTTAAAACAGTGTATTCTGCCTGAAATAGAAATCGTACAGATGAAATACACCAATCAGCTGCAGTTTAATACAACGTATAACTTTGATTGCGAGTTCCGTCCCAAATTATTTAAAAGAAACCGCAGATTTGAGTGGCTGGATCCCGTTCATGAAACTATACGCTTAGATCCGGTTATATTTGACAGCGAAATCGAAATCATACATCTGCCGGAAGGAAATCATTCAAAGCGTGATTTTGATATTTTTAAAAAGCTTATAACAAAAGGAATTCCACTTTCTAAAAAACTTCGTTCCATGTATGCCAGAGAATTATTTATTTCCGGAGAGGACCAGGATTTTCTGGAAGCGGAAGATTATTTTACCGGTCTGTTGTCGGAAGACAGGGCAGAAGAAGAGTTGAAAATTATTCAGTGTGTTTTGACAAGGTGCGGACGGATTAAGCAGGATGGAACCATGATCTTGAAAAATGCACTGAAAAATATTGCATGCGGGAAAGCAAGCGCTGAGGTCTGTTACGATGTCGGAGAGTATTTTATGGAAATGGGAGATTTACAGGAAGCAGTGATCTGGTTTTATAACGCAGCCTATGAAACGGAATGTGAACTGAATATCAGGTATTCGAAGGAACTCCCTCTTCTTAAGCTGGCCAGATGCTACGAGCTGTCAGGAGATATAACACAGTCAAAACTGTATCAGGAACTTGCTCAGAATGCAGCGCAGGAGGAAGCTTTAAGAGATTAGAGTATATAAAACGTGGCAGAAGTCAAAAGAGTCTGGTCTCTTTTAACTTCTGCCACGTTTCTGCCTGTAACGGAGAGTTTACGGCAGTGCTTTAGTAATTTTCAGCTTTTCTTTCAAAATAGGCTTTCGGATGAGCGCATACCGGACAAATCTCAGGAGCATCCGCACCTTCATGAATATAACCGCAGTTGCGGCACTTCCAGCCAAGAGGAGCATCTCCCTTAAAGGTTTTATCATTCTTTAAGCTGTCCAGCAGCTTTAAGTATCTCTTTTCATGAGTTGCTTCTACCTTGCCGACAAATTCAAACTTCAGTGCAAGCTCTGTGAATCCTTCAGCTCTGGCTTCTTCAGCCATTCTCTTATACATATCTGTCCACTCGTAGTTTTCACCTTCTGCAGCATCCACAAGGTTCTCTTCGGGAGTGCCGATACCGTGCAGTTCTTTGAACCACATCTTGGCATGCTCCTTCTCCTGGTCGGCAGTTTCCAGATATAACGCAGCCATCTGCTCATATCCGGCTTTTTTTGCAGCAGACGCATAAAAAGTATACTTATTTCTTGCCATAGACTCGCCGGCAAATGCATCTTTTAAATTTTGTTCTGTTTTTGTACCCGCATATTTAGACATCGTAAAAACCCTCCTGTTTGAAAATGGATTTAGCCGAAGTATCTTTCCAGTAAGCCTTTGAATGCTTTTCCGTGGCGTGCTTCGTCCTTAGCCATCTCATGTACGGTATCATGAATTGCATCTAAGTTTAATGCTTTGGCACGCTTTGCAAGATCAAATTTGCCTGCTGTTGCACCGTTTTCAGCTGCTACTCTTAATTCCAGATTCTTCTTTGTGCTGGAGGATACACATTCGCCTAATAATTCAGCAAACTTGGAAGCATGCTCAGCTTCTTCATGAGCAGCCTTCTCGTAATATAAGCCGATTTCAGGATAGCCTTCTCTGTGGGCAGCTCTGGACATAGCAAGGTACATACCAACCTCGGTACATTCACCTTCAAAGTTCGCTCTTAAATCCTTCATGATATCTTCAGGGGAACCCTGAGCAACACCAATCTCATGCTCGCAGGCCCAGGACATATTTTCATCCTGTAATTTAAATTTCTCAGAACCAGCTTTACATACTGGACAGAATTCCGGAGCTGTCTCTCCTTCGTGAACATAACCGCATACTGTACAAACCCATTTTTTCATGATCTCATGTCTCCTTTTATTTTAATTTTTTATTTTGTAATGTTTTGGCAATCAATAACAATAATGATTACTGATATTAATTTACCACATGTTTTATCCTATGTCAAGAGAAATTATCAATTATTTTCCAAACAATCATTACAAGTGCCGTAAAAAAAGATCTTGTGACTGTCGACCTGGCCATCCGCATGTTTTTGAGCCAGATGATTAATGCTTTCCATAGGTTCCATAGGCAGATCATACACCTGCCCGCATTTCCTGCATACAAAATGATAATGCGGTGATGTATCCGCATCAAAGTGATCGGCGCCGTCTCCACAGGTCAGCTTCTGAATTTCCCCCAGTTCCACCAGAAGGTTTAAATTCCGATAGACGGTACCAAGGCTGATGTTGGGGAATTCTTCGCGAATCGATGTGTATAAGGCGTCGGCAGTGGGGTGATCGTGTCTCGCCATTAAACAGGTCTTAATAGATTCCCGCTGACGGCTGTACTTTAATGTTTTCATGGCCGCTCCTTTTCTATAAACGATAATTATAGTAGTAATTGTTACTATTTAATAATATAGGATTCCAGCCTATTTGTCAATCTGCAGTTAAATCTATATATTTTCCTTTGCAATCCGGATAAATTCTTCTGTAGCCTGGGATAAATATCTGCCCTTGTGGCATCCAAATGCGAGAATGCCATGGCTGCGCATGTAATTTAACGAAAAGTAATTTAGACTGGCTTTTTTCATAACGGCACCGGCACCGTCCTGGTTTCCTGACATAAACATTTTAGGATAGAAGGTGATGCCCATACCCTTTGATGCAAGAGCAAGAACTGTTTCGATATTCTCTGTCTCCAAAAGAATATTTGGAGACAGCTGGGCCTCTTCAAATATTTCGTCGGCAATGGTGCGTACCCGGTTCCCTTTATTGATGAGAAGATAGGGGCAATCCTTTAAAAGCGTAACATCCGCATTGGATTCCAGTTCCCTTTTAATCTCTTCCTGTCTGCCCGGAAAATACCGGTCTAAGATCTGGTCAGGTACTACGAGGAGAATTTCTTCTTCGCAGATGGGTACTGTTTCTACATTTTCCGCTTTAAATGGAAGAAGGTCAATCATAAGATCAATCTCTCCATGAATCAGCGCATTGCTTAATTCAGACGAATTTCCTTCTACCAGATGAAGTTCGATATTGGGAAACTTCTCCTGGAAGGCGGGAAGAATGACAGGAAGAAGAAAGCGCCCTCTGGTATGGGATACACCGATGGAAAGCTGTCCGATGGTAAAATCTTTAATGTCTGCTAACTGGCGGTATGTTTCATCCTTTAGATCCAGAAGCTCTTTGGCACGGTTCTTTAAGGCACGGCCCGCATAGGTCAGTGTCAGGGGCATGGTACGGTTAAAGAGCTGAACATCAAATTCTTTTTCCATATTAGAGATATGGTTGCTTAAAGACTGCTGGGAAATATAAAGCCGCTTAGCGGCTCTTGTAATATTTAATTCTTCCGCAACAGCCAGAAAATATTCCAGGTTCAGGAAGTTAATCATAGATAAGCCTCCAGCTTTGGTATATAGGGGAGAAGCCGGTCAATGGAGCTGTTTACAACCAGTTCCTGGGGGAAAGATAATTCATCAAGCAGCGCTAAAGCGCGGGCATGATTCCCAACATCAGCCTCAATGTGGGCGTCGCTGTTTATAATAATGGATGCGTTGTAGCGGCGGCATAAATCCAGCATGATCTGATAGTTCTCCCTTGCATTCTTTCTGGCGCTTAAGGGGTGGAGGGAGCTGGAATTAACCTCCAGAAGGGTGTGGTTTTCTGCCGCTGCACAGACTATGGTATCGTAATCCACCGGAAAGCGGCTGTCATCCGGGTGTCCGATAATCTTTACGTAGGGATTTTCTATAGCGCCTGTATAGGCACTTGTATTCTGGGCCTTGGTTCCGTTTTTATAGCAGGGCTCATGGATGCTTGCTATGGAATAGTCCAGATTTTCAAGAAGACCTTCTCTTAAGTCGATCCGGCCAGTATAGTCAAGTATATTCAGCTCCGACCCCATAAGAATATGAATTCCGTAGAGCGTGCGCGGGATCACTTTAAAATTAATAAAATAAAATTCGTTGCATGTTCCTGGCATTTTTGGTGCGTGGTCGGTAGAACCCATGAGAGCGAGTCCCTTTTCAGAGGCGGATTTTGCCATCTCATACAAAGTGCTGTATGCATGTCCGCTGGCCACAGTGTGAGTATGCAGGTCCATTATGTCCTTCATCATGTTTGTCCTTTCTGTTACAAAGCCGGATCTTTTTATCCGGCAGGTATGTATATTTCTTAGAATATAACATATTTTTCCTGAGAAAACTATAGAAATATCGGGCGGGATGTGTTAAATATATACTTAGATTATGCCTGAAATAAGGTATTTTATGAATGGAGGAATTCTAATGGAAGAAGAGATGAAGACAGACGCCATTTCGAAAGAGCATGTGGAAACCATGGATGATTATGCTGCAGAGCTGGAGGCATCCTTTAAACGCGTCAGAGAAGGCGATACTGTAACCGGTACAGTAATCCGCGTAAGCGAGGACCAGGTATTTCTGGATTTAAAATATTATGCTGAAGGAATAATTAATAAAGAGGACTTAAGCAGTGACCCTGATTTTAACCCTCTTGTAGAAATTCATACGGGTGATGAAATCACCGCGACTGTAATAAGCACTGATGACGGGGAAGGAAACCTTGTGCTTTCCAGAAAGCTTCAAAATGATCAGGCAGCATGGGAGAAATTAAAGACCATGATGGAAGAACGCACCATGATTGCGGTAAAGATATCAGAGATTGTAAAAGGCGGAGCTGTGGTTTACCTGGAAGGAATCCGCGGATTTATACCCGCTTCGAAGCTGGCTGCGGAGTATGTTGAAAATCTGGAGGATTTTAGCGGAAAGACCATTGATGTCACAGTGATTACTGCTGATGAAGAGAACCGGAAGCTGGTGCTGTCCGGAAAGGAACCAGCATTATTAAAACAGAAAGAGGAAACCAGCAGAAAGATTGCTAAATGCCAGGCAGGTGCAGTTATGGAAGGAACAGTTGATACCATAAAGGATTACGGTGCATTTATTAACCTGGAAAATGGTCTTTCCGGTCTCCTTCACATTTCACAGATCAGCAGCCAGAGAATTAAACACCCGGGTGCGGTATTAAAGGAAGGACAGACTGTAAAGGTTAAAATTATTTCCACTGCAGATAATAAGATCAGTTTAAGCATGAAGGCGGTGGAAGCCGGTGAGGAAGAGGCAGCAGAGACCTTCGATTATAAAGAAGAGGGAAGTGCATTTACCGGACTTGCAAATCTTTTAAAAGGATTAAAATTTTAGAAACTGGGTAAAAACAATATAAAATATCGGGTTTCTATGGTATACTATTTAGAGAGGAGCAGGGGCTGTCGTTTGGGCTGCCCCTGTCTCACTGATTCAGACAGGTTGCCAAGGGAGGGGGAATGAGGAATGAATATTCCCAAATCATTTGATCAGGTTGACCAGTGGAAATCCGTCATATTTTTGTATGACTCAGCATTAAGGGAAATTAATACAAAAATAGAGATACTCAATAATGAGTTTGTGCATATCT
>JAEWPQ010000005.1 GCA_023460575.1 Bacillota bacterium | reverse complement strand
AATATAATCCAGCAAAAACAACTGCCTGTTAATTTATCGGCAACTTTCTGCAAGTTCATAATGTTTACAAAACAATTTCTGCTCTGCCGTAAGTTCTGATTTTAACCTGCCCCGTGCTTACATCCATAGACATCGTACGTGCATAATTTTCTCCGACATCCAAAGCTGCCAGACGGATCCCCTCTTTTTGAAGAATCTGCTTTACACTTACAATATTGCGGGCACCGATATTACCGAGAGTACTGTTTCCCTGCAGTTCGAACATTTTTGCCCCCCCTGCAATCTTTGCGATCAGCCTTTGCTTTCTGGCTCCCAGGATTTCTATCTTTCTGAATGTCTCAGCCAGTCCCGTATCTGCATACTTAAATATATTTCCGTCTCCTGATCCATATACTTCAGGAAGCATAATATGTACAAGTGCCCCCAGTTTTATCATCGGATCGTACAAACAGATGCCAATGCAGGACCCCAGCGCATAGGTGATCAGTGTCCCCTCCTGTCTGGCAAATTTCATGTCCGCAATTCCTACCGTTATCTGTTTATCCATTTACAATCCCCAACTTTTCCATTAAAAAGTTCAATGACATGATATCCGGCATCATCAGTAAGTCACTGTGAAGGACTTTTCCTCCTATTATAAACTGTCCGCTTATCATCATCATCTTATCTGTCTGATATCCGAATTCAACCATAGGGACGCTTAAGATCCCTCCCAGCATATTAACTGCAATATCCGGTACAGAAAGATTAATTGTAACCTCACTGAGTGTTGACATTGCATTTACATAAGATGAAATAATAATATTACCAATCTCTTCCAATGCGGAAGTCTCTAAAACATTGAGCTGGTAATAATCTTCAATCTCCTCCTGCATGACACTGGATAAGACTTCATTAATAAAATCCATTTTTAAAATGAACAGCATTAAACCATTGATTTCTCCTGTCATCTTTACCAGGATAGCTGCCACAATTTCCTCCGGATCTCCCAGAAATTTAATGGCTTCGTTATATCCAAGAATCTGAACATCCGGAAGTGTCATTCGAACTGTCTTGTTCAGCATGGAAGAAAGTGCGGTAGCCGCATTGCCTGTACCAATACTGCCTATTTCCCGTATCAGATCAAGTCCAAGCCCATTCATTTCATCATAACGTGTTATTTTCATATGATCGCCCTCTCTCATCGAACTCTGCCATATTTATCGCAGAGAATTTATTGTCGACTCAACTTCATCGGAAGTCTGTACCATTTTAAGAGCATAGGAATAAGCTCTCTGGGCCTCCATCATTCTTGTCATCTCCAATGCAAAATCCGTGCCGGACTGCTCCAGCGAACCAGATACCACTTTTGCGTTCTCCAGCAGAATGGGGGTACCATTGGCTGCTGTTGCAGCAAAAACATTATCTCCCATGGGTTTTAAGCCATTGGTATTTGCAAAGGTATAAATTCCTATGGCGTGAGGATCATGTTCATCTTCCTGCAGTTCTTCTGTTTCATCTTCCTCTTCCTCGTTTTCTTCGGAAGGGTAGGATGTTGGTTTTACATCATAGGAAATTTCTTCCTGATCCATATTAAGAACTCTTTTGCCATCCACATTTACAAGATAAAATTTATCCGTTGTCTTCGCAAGCTGGAAACGTCCGTCTCTGCTATATGTAATATCCCCGGTTACAGGATCTTTCAGCATGAAAAATCCATCGCCTTCCACCGCATAATCATGTTCCTGTCCTGTGGACTGATACGGCATCGCTGTCATATTCGTTTTTATCTGATCAACTTTAGTTCCGCTTCCGGTTTTTACATTAGGGTTCTCAAGCGAATTCCTTGTCTGCGTATATATAAGATCAGAAAACACACTGTATTCTGGCTTAAAACCGACTGTGTTGACATTGGCAATGTTATTAGATACCACATTCAATTTCGTCTGCTGATTCATGGCGCCCAGCGCGCCTATGTAAAAGGATTGATTCATCCGCTGTTCCTCCCTTATACTCTGCCAATATCAGTTACTATTTTTCCCATCAGCTGATCGTACATCTTAAGTACCTGTGCCGCACTCTGGGAAGCTCTCTGGCTGGTCATCATGGCTGTCATCTGTTCAATGGGATCGATGTTTGACCGTTCCACAGACTTCCACATAAGTCCTCCGTCAACAGCTTTCGCTTCTGCCTGGGAAGTGAAGGTTCCGTTATCCCCTTTAACAAGCTGGGTTTCGTCATCGAAATTTACCACTCCGATTTTTCCAAGAAGGGTTGGCTCTTCCTCCTCAGCGCCAGCGTTATCTTCATCGGTTTTAAGCCCTTTTAACGGTACTTCATATATATTGCCGGACTTATCGACTGTAATGTGATTGGAAGTCATTTCAATGGGATTTCCATCTTCGCCAAGTACTCTGCCCAACTTTGACAAGCAAAGATACCCATCCTGATCAATATCAAAAGAACCGTTCCTTGTATAGAGACGATTCCCGTCAGCACCCTCAATCGTAAAAAATCCAGGCTTTGTTAATGCAAAGTCTAAATTTCCACCAGTCTCTTCCACATTACCCTGATTTAAACTGGTCTTCACACCCGCTACAGTACGCATCATGGATGCAGTACCAATCTGAACGGGATTGCTTTTATTGACATTCCCGCTCCTGTAAAGCATCTCATCTTTAAATGTGGTGCTGGTCATTCGGTCTGATTTAAAACCAGGAGTACTAACATTTACCATATTATTACTGATGGTATTTAAATTCCGGTTTTGATAAAGCATTCCGGAAGCCAGATTATAAAATCCTTGAAACATCCCGCTATTCCCCTTTCCTATTTCCCATTTATAAAATTAGTCAGATTCAGTCTCAGCTTTTGAATCGCATTCGAGTGGATCTGTGAAATTCTTGGTTCACTGACATTCATGACCCTGGCAATCTCTTTCATATTTAATTCGTCCATATAATATAAAGAAATAACCTTTTGTTCATTTTCTTTCAGATTATTTATAGCAGATACTAAAATCTGCTTAAATTCCTCCTGAAGATAGTGAGATTCCGGCTGGTCATTCTCACTGATGGATGGCAGCTGGACTGTCTTCTTATTATCATTGCTTCCTTCTAACACCATGTCAAGGGATATCACACTGTAAACATTCGTCTTCCCCAATGCTTCCTGATATTTATCCAGGGATACATTTAAATAATCAGCAGTTTCTTTTGAAGATGGAAAACGCCCCAGACGGTTGCATAATTCCATAACCGTATTATCCAGCTCCTTGGCATTTTTCCTGACACTTCTCGGAATCCAGTCCTGCTTTCTTGCCATATCTATAATCATACCACGAATTCGCTTGGAAATATACGTTTCAAACTTCACATTCATATCAGGATCAAATTTTTCAATCCCGTTCATAATCGTCAATACACCTTCATTAACGATATCCTCTATTTGAGCAAAGCTTAAATAGACATCACGCATCTGAATAGAAATGCTCTTCACCATATACATGTAACGCATTACCAGCTCGTGCTTGATTTTAATATCCTTAGTACGCTTATATTTAATTAGTAAATCTTCATTGGTATATTGGCTTAACTCCTGCTCCATTCCGATTAACACTGCCTTTCTGACATTAACCCCTGTCAAACGGTAATATTTCCGACTGCCTGGATCTGAATATTATTTGCAATTTCATTAAATGAAAGAACATAAACATTGGGATAAAACTGTTCGATCAGGCGGTAAAAATACAGCCTTACAACCTGACTTGTAAGAATCACAGGTTTTTGTTCCAGATCGTTGAACTTCTTAATCTGTTCTCCCAGCTGGCCGATCACCGACTGCATTACATCGGGGCTGAGCGCCAGATATACACCCTGTTCGCCCTTAGCCATGCTGCTGATAATATTTTTCTCCAGATCTGCATCCAAAGTCAGAACTTTCATCTGACCTCCATCACAGAACATTCTGGTAATGGTCCTCTTTAAAGCAATTCTGATGTTCTCAGTAATCAGATCAATGTCTCTGGTTGTTGAAAGAGCATCCACAATAGTTTCTAAAATGGTCTCCATATCTTTAATCGGCACGCCTTCCTTCAACAGGCTGTTGAGTATTTTCTGAAAGTTGCCGTAAGATAGCTGACCAGGAAACAGTTCTTCAACAAGTTCAGCTGAATTCTTCTTAACATTATCCAACAGCTGCATCACTTCCTGCCTTCCAAGCAGCTCATATGCATGCTGTTTGATTGTCTCCGACAAATGGGTCAGCATGACAGACAGGGGATCAATGACTGTATATCCATAGATTTCGGCCATTTCTTTATTTTCCGGACGAATCCATTTACTTGGAATTCCATAAGCAGGCTCTATCGTTTCAATTCCATCCACTTCACCGGAAAGAACCTGCGGCTCCAGTGCAAGATAGTAGTCTACAAGGATTTCACCCTTTGCAACCTCTTCTCCTCTGATTTTAATCACATACTGGTTTGTATTTAAACTGGAACTGTCTCTCAGTCTTACAGATGGAATGACAAATCCCATATCCTGAGCATACTGTCTGCGGAAAATGACGATACGGTTAATCATTTTTCCTCCGCTGCCTTCATCAATAAGAGGAATCAGACTGTAACCAAATTCCAGCTCTATGGGTTCTACACTAATAAGGGAATAAACATTATTTACATCCCTGTAATAGGATTCTTCGTCGGAAGGTGTCTGCTGGCTGGTATCCTCCATGAACGGATTCTGATGCTGCTCCACCTCTTTAAAGGCAGCCTGCTTTACCTTACGTTCCAGCTGATAGCCGGTTCCCATAAGCAGGACCGCCATAAGACCAAGCTGGAATTTAGGCATTCCCGGTACAAGCATCAATACAACCATTACGAACCCAGTTAGCATAATGGCCCTTGGCTGAGCTAAAAACTGGGCTGATACATCTTCGTTCAAACTGCCGTCTGATACAGCTCTGGTAACAACCATACCGGTAGCTACCGCTATCATAAGGGAAGGAAGCTGGGATACCAGTCCATCACCTACCGTAGCAATACTATATACAGTCAAAACCTCATTAAAGGGCATATTTGACTGAACCATACCAATGATGGCACCGCCTATAAAATTGACAGCGGTAATGATCAGAGAAACAATTGCATCGCCCTTAACAAATTTGGTGGCACCATCCATGGCACCGTAGAAGTCTGCTTCCTTCTGGATTTTATATCGTCTCAGCTTTGCTTCCTGCTCATTGATCAGACCGGAACTTAAATCTGCATCAATCGCCATCTGCTTACCAGGCATGGCATCCAGGGTAAATCTGGCTGCAACCTCAGATACACGCTCTGTACCTTTTGTAATAACCAGAAAGTTTACTAATACGATAATGAGGAATATAATAAAACCAACTACAACATTTCCCTGCAAAACGAAATCACCAAAAGCTTTAATGACAAGACCGGATGATCCCATTCTTGTTAAAATATTACGGGTGGAAGATACGTTAAGTCCAAGCCGCAGCAATGTGGTTATTAACAGAAGCGATGGGAATATGGAAAATTCCAGAGGCTCCTTAATGTTCATGGTTATCAGCAGGATAATCATGGAAAGGGAAATATTTATTATAATCATTACATCCATAAAAAATGGAGGCAATGGGATGATCAAAAGAAGCACAATTGTAATGACAAATCCTACAACGGAATTTTTAAGTAAAGTCTTCATTCTTTTTACACCATTTCTTTCAAGTATCTATGCCGCATTTTCTACTCTATGATCTTGTTATTCATACGGTATACGTATACCAGAATCTCAGCGACCATACCATAATATTCCGGAGGGATTG
>JAEWPQ010000004.1 GCA_023460575.1 Bacillota bacterium | reverse complement strand
GCTGACACACTGCTCGAAGGTATTCTCCTTACCTAAATCCGGAAGATCATCGTTTGTCCATGCAATTGGTGCAATCCCTAATTTAACTTTCTCCTTGTTTAACATTTTTGCTTCCCTTCCCTGTCTTATTATATTTTTATACCGCTGGTTTCGCGGCCATTAACCCCTCTGTTGTTTAAAATTCCGCATCATGCAGCCACACGTATCTTTCATCTTCATTGCGGTCAGTCTGATTCCATGGATTGCCCTCCAGATGACGTATCATCCAGCAGGTATACATCTGGTATCCCGGAGCGACTGCCTGGGGGTGAAGCTCCCCTCCCGGAATCGCGGAAAAGCTTCCGTCTGTGCTTTTAAATACCTGGTCTCCTACAAAGCTTGCACCAAATCCTTCCGGATGGTCAAACAGGAAATAATAGGTTTCAGGCTGGGGGTGTCTGTGGGGAAGATAACCGGACCAGTTTCCCCTGTCATTTAAAACCTCTCCCAGAACCATATTGGAGTAAGGAGCGATCTCAATGTCAAATATCGTATTCACCCGCCGTTTTGCCACATTGCCAAACTTACCCACAGAAGAGTATTTCCATGGTGCATCTTCGGGCTGATACAGTTTCGCTTCAAAGATTCTTTTATTTTCTGCTGACTGTACTAAAACTTCTGAGTCCTCTTTTGCTTCCACGGAAATCTCTGTACCTGCACAGCCATGCAGACACCAGGGGCCTTCCGTAAAAACATCAATTCTGGAGGCTTCCTGTTCCACACTGCCTCCACGGTATACAATCCTTCCTTTTAAAAGAAGTACCGCTGTTTCCTCTTCCTCTTTTAAAAAGGTTCTTTTCTCCCCCGCCTTCATCCGGTAAACCCGAATGTCCATTTTCATATCTTTATACTCATTGGTATAAGTAGTTAAAATCTTTTCTCCGGACTCATCAAATTCCGGATATCCGAATACCTGACTCATAGTTTTCTTCCTTTCCTGTCATGTCCGGCTGATTAATACTTTCTCGCTGCATTTCTGCCTTCCATGACTCTTCCCCACGCTTCTTTTACACTGGCTTTTTCTGAAGTATCAGCAAGTCCCACATTCCACCAGGATTCATATCCGTCAGACATGGTTTTGGGGATTACCTTTAAGTCAAACAGACAGGCTTTTTCCTGACTCTTTGCATCTTTTAATGCATCTTCCAGCTCTGCAATGGTACGGCAGGTATAGGTCTTTAAGCCATAGCCCTCGCCAATCTTTGCATAATCAACGGGAATCAAATCACCAGTTGGCTTCTTGCCGTCTGTATAGCGGTATTCGGTTGCAAGACTTCCGATTCCATGGTTCATCTCCAGGTTGTTGATACAGCCAAAGCCGCAGTTATCAAAGATCAGGATATTGACTTTCTGCCTTTCCTGCATAATGGTCATAATTTCACTGTGCAGCATCTGAAAACTGGAATCACCGACTACACAGTAAACCTCATGTTCCGGCTCAGCAAATTTAACGCCCAGGGTTGCCGCCACTTCATATCCCATACAGGAATATCCGTACTCTGCGTGGTATCCTCCCCGTTTGTCAGTGGTCCACATACGCTGCATACAGCTTGGAAGGGAACCACCTGCTGTAATAATTGTTGCATCTTCATCAATCACTCTTCTGATGGCTGCAAGTGCGGCGGTCTGAGTGATCTTACCATTGGTCAGACGGACAAATTCCGGAATTGTTCTGGGATCTCTGGCTTTGATAATAGGCTCGAAATCATCTCCTGTATATTCAATGCTGCCCAGTCGGATCATCTCTTCATCCCACTTCTTTTTCGCATCAGTAATCTCATTCCGGTACTGGGACACATATTGTTTTTCTCTCAGTTTTTCCGTCAGTGCCTCAACAGTAACTTTTGCATCTCCCACTGCCATGGACGCATCCATCTTATACGCATGGAATCTGCTGTTGTTAATCGTAACAAATTTCACATTTTCTCTTTTAAACAGCCACTTGGAGCTGGTTGTAAAATCGCTCAGTCTGGTTCCGATGGCAATTACCACATCTGCATCCTTTGCAATGACATTGGAGGCATAAGTACCGGTCACCCCAATTCCGCCAAGGCAGTACGGATGGCTTGATTTGCAGGCACTCTTTCCTGCCTGGCTCTCCCCAAACGGGATCTTAAATTCTTCACAGAATTTTTCTACGGTTTCTCCTGCATCGGAATAACGCACTCCCCCGCCTACAATGACAATGGGTTTCTTAGCCTCTGCAATGATGTCTGCGATCTCTTCCAGTTCTTCTTCTACTGCCACAGGTCTTGTAATCTTATGAACCCGTTTCTTAAAGAAATACTCAGGATAATCAAAGGATTCCCCCTCCACGTCCTGACAGAGGGAAATGCAGCAGGCTCCCGTTTCTGCCGGATCAGTGAGCACACGCATGGCATTAATTAAGGCGCTCATAATCATCTCAGGTCTGGTGATTCTGTCCCAGTACTTGCATACCGGCTTAAACGCATCATTGGTAGTAGTTGCAAGGCTGCTGCTCTGCTCTAACTGCTGAAGCACCGGATCAGGCTGTCTGGAAGCGAAGGTATCCGCCGGAAATACCAGCAGGGGAATATTATTAACAGTTGCAGTGGCACAGGCTGTAACCATATTGGCAGCACCAGGTCCTACTGAGGAAGCACAGGGAATAATCCTTCTGCGCTGATTCTGCTTGGCAAATGCAATCGCTGTATGGCACATACCCTGCTCGTTTCTTCCCTGAAGCACCCGAAGCTGTCCGGGATCTGTATCCAGAGCTTCTCCCAGACCAACTGCGATACCATGACCGAAGATTGTAAAAAAGCCTTCAACAAATTTTATCTCTGTGCCATCCACTGAAACATACTGGTTATCCAGGAACTTCACAAGTGCCTGTGCTGTTGTCATCCTTATTGTTTTTGACATGTTCCGCTCTCCTTTATATTTTTATACACGGGCGATCATCTCACCGAATTTTTCCTTTTCCTCTTTTATAAATGCGTGCACTTCCTCTGGTGTTGGCAGAGAATCCGAGCAGTTATTGCTCTTTACCATCATGGATGCTTCTGCAGAACCAAATTCCAGGCAGTCAATAATATCCCAGCCCTGATACAGACCATATAAGAAACCGGAGCCATATCCGTCTCCGCCGCCGAAGCCCTTTCTGGCTTCTACCGGGAATGGTTTGATGGAAAATGACTGGCCGTCGTGGGTATATGCAGTGGAACCCTTCATTCCGTGCTTGATCACCACAATTCTTGCATGATATCCCTGCCAGAGAGCTGCACTTTCTTCATCTGTCATGCCAGGTTTAATGAGCTTCTCTGTCAGGTCAAATTCTTCCCTTGATCCCATAATAATATCAGCTTCTTTTGCAACGGTTGAATAATATACGGAGATCTCATCTGTATTCTTCCAGTTGTATGCCCTGTAATCAATGTCGAAAATGATTCTGACATCGTTTCTCTTAGCCAGCATCACAGCCTTAAGAGCTGCTTCTCTTGACGGACTCTGTGCAAGCGCAGTCCCTGAGATTAAAATGGCCTTTGCCTTTTTAATATACTCTTCATTTATGTCCTCCACATCAAGCTGCAGATCAGCAATACAGTTGCGGTACATTAAAATGCTGCTTTCACTGGAAGAAAGCATCTCCGTAAAGGTAAGTCCAAGCTTTTCTCCATTTTTACATTTTGTAATGTGAGAGGTATCAATCCCCTGTTCATTAAAATAATCCACTACAAATTCACCGAACTGGTCATCTGATACTTTCCCGATAAATCCTGCTTTCATGCCATGCCTTGTCACACCTACGGCGATGTTGGCAGGAGAACCGCCCACAAACTTTTCAAACATGTGAACCTTTTTTAACGGCTTAAATTCTTCCTTTACCTGCTCATTATAAGCAGGGTTAAAATCAATTGCCACTCTGCCGAGAAGGATTAAATCAAGCTCTCTGGCTTCGTTAAATTTTAAATATCCCATTGTTACACCTCTCCCATCTGTTTGCGTGCTTTTTCGCTCATCTCATGTGCCTATATTATACCACGCACGCAGTCCGCGTGCAAGTGATTTCGCTCTGATAATAAAAAAAATCAGGACCTGTTTTTTATCATTAACAGATCCCTGATTCTATAGTCATTTTAAATATTGTATTTCGTTTTTATAATGATATCCGTATAAAAAAATTCCTGTTCCTCTCTGCTTTGCGCCTGCATGATATCGGCAAGAATGAACAGGGCACGGTACCCTTGTGTGTAGCCGTTCTGGTCGATCAGAAAATCCGCGATCCCCTCTTCCAGCGCCTTCATGTTCCCTGTGGTCAGATCATAGATAATAATATGAGGCTTTCTCTCCAGTTTCATCTCTTCAAAGGCCTTTTTAACGCCCCCCTGACCACCTGAGAATATCACCGCGCCCTGGAGATCCGGATAAGCAGTCAGCGTGTTGACCAGGATTTTTTCCACCTCTTCCTTTTCATCAAAACTGCTCTGCACTCCCACAAGCTCAAGCCCCGGAAACGTTCTCTTTATCTCATCCACAAAACCGTCAACCCGCATGCTGTTCACGCTGTTTCCAAAATATCCTGTAATGGCAAGAATCTTTCCCTGCCCGCCGGTAAGCATTCCCATAAGGCCTGCTGCCGTGCGTCCGCTCCTTCTGTTATCCTGACCTACAAAGCAGCTGCGTTTTGTCCCCACAATGTCCGTATTAAAGGTCACTACAAATATGCCCTGCTCAATCAGCAAATTGATTTTATCCCTGATTTTATCGCACTCTACAGGCATGATTGCTATGCCGGATACCTTGCTTTTTTCCAGCCTCTCAATTGCAGCCAGCTGTTCTTCCTCGCTCACCGTGACACACTCTTCCATTACAAAGCCAATCCCTCTTTTTTTCAGTTCTTTTTGTGCATCTTCCAACCCTTTTCTGATTGGAATCATAAACGACGATTTTGACAGCTGGGTTACAATGCCGATTTTAACCGATTCCTTTTTTACTGCCTTCTTTTCTTTTTTCGGCACATAACCGATTTCATCTGCAATCTGAAAGATCCGTTCTTCCACTTCCCTGTCAATGCGTCCCCGTTTATTTAACGCGCGGTCAACGGTACCTCTGGACACACCTGCCCGCTCTGCTATTTCCCGATTCGTTCCCGCCATCTGTTCTCTCCTTTAACATTCACTTCACCAATCATATCACACATAAAAATAGCACGCAAGTATATGCGTGCTATTTTTTCAATAAAAACAAATATTAAATTGTTCCATCCCAGGTATTAACTGCTGTTGATTCGCCTGTTTCTTCGTCAAACCATCTTGTGGTCACAACTTTGTTTTCTGTATAGAATCTGAAACCATCTTTGCCTAAGCAGTGAAGATCTCCGATAAATGACAGCTTATTGCCGTTGAACGGGAACATTCCAACCGGTACCGGAATACCTACGTTGATACCGATCATACCGCCGTCTGTATGTCTTGCAAACTCTCTTGCATAGCGGCCGTTCTGTGTGAAGATAACCGAACCGTTGGCAAATGGATTGGCATTCATCACTTCAAGTCCTTCTTCAAAAGTCTTCACTCTCTTAATGCACAGAACCGGTCCAAAGATTTCTCTTTCTCCTACGCTCATTTCAGGAGTTACATGGTCAAGAATTGTGGGCCCTAAGTAGAATCCGTTTTCATACCCTTCCACTACTACATCGCGGCCATCCAGTACAACCTTTGCACCTTCTGCGATACCTGTCTCGATCCACTTAACGACTGAGTCTTTGTGTGCCTGATTAATAACCGGACCAAGATTTGTGGTCTTGTCATAGGCAGGTCCCACTTTTAAATTCTTAGCCTGAGCAACAATCTCAGCTACAAGTGCATCAGCGATTTCTTCCTGAACAACGACTACAGGAAGAGCCATACATCTTTCACCGGCACATCCAAAGGTGGAATTGATGATTCCTGCTGCTACACGTTTGATTGGAGCATCTTTTAAAACAAGAGCATGGTTTTTAGCTTCGCAAAGAGCCTGTACTCTCTTGCCGGTGGCTGCAGCTGTAGAGTAAATGTGTTTTCCAACAGATGTGGAGCCTACAAAGGTGATGCCCTTGACATCTTCATGAGTCAGCAGGATCTCTGCTTCATGTCTGGAGCAGGTAACGATATTAATAACACCGTCCGGAAGTCCTGCTTCTTTGTACAGCTCTGCGATACGCATGCTGGACTGTGGAGTGAAGGACGCTGCTTTTAAAACAATGGTGTTGCCGCATGCGATACACATGGGAGTCATCCAGCCCATGGGGATCATGGCAGGGAAGTTAAATGGCACAATGCCTGCAAATACACCCAGAGGCATACGGTATAAAACAGTATCGAATCCGCTGGAAGCGTCCATTAAGCTTTCTCCCATCATCAGTGACGGAGCGCTGATGGCCTGCTCGGTTCCTTCCTTTGCTTTCAATACATCACCCTGGGCTTCATCCCAGTTTTTACCGTTTTCTTTTGCTACCAGCATGGTCAGCTCATCCATATGCTCAATCAGTAAATCTCTCAGCTTATAAAGTATCTGGACTCTTTTAATTACCGGAGTTGCTGACCAGGATGGAAATGCTGCTTTCGCTGCTGCCACAGCCTCTTCCACTTCATCCGGTGTACAGCATGGTACTTTGGCAATCACTTCACCGGTACTTGGATCAAAGGCGTCTGTATACTTCGTTGTTTTAGATTCCTTCCACTGACCATTTACAAAATACTTTAATGTTTTTACTTCTCCCATCTTTCTATCCATTCCTTTCTATGCGGTTTTATTTATTTGTTTGTAATATATCAATTATCTTGCCTTAAATTAAGAAAAAGTAAGCGGCTCTGCGCAGTTAAATATCTTTATATGCTGCTTCACATTCTCATATACTCCATGGACCATGGCTTCATTCAGTCCAAAGTAATCATGTTTTCCTTCTGCTTTTAAATATTTTTCAGCTTCCCTTGTCAGGCTGTCAAAGCTGGCTGTTGCAATATTGATCTTACGTATTCCAAGACTGACTGCTTTTCTAAAGTCCTCCGGAGTGATTCCGGTTCCACCGTGAAGGACCAGAGGAATATCTGTCTTTTCATCAATGGCCTTTAAAACATCAAAAGCAAGTCTTGGTGCTACCGGATAATTGCCGTGTGCATTGCCGATGGCTACTGCCAGTGCGTCCACACCTGTCTTTTCGCAAAATGCTTTTGCGTCTTCCGGATTGGTGCAGCGGATTCCTTCATCTGTGCTTCCGTCCTCACTGCCGCCAACCAGACCAAGCTCCGCTTCTACCGTGGCTCCGTATTCTTTTGCCAGACGGGCTGCTTCTAACGTTTTGCTAATGTTCTCTTCAAAGGGAAGTGTGGAGCCGTCCATCATGACTGAGGTAAATCCATAATCCAGGGCCTGCTTTAAAACGCCGATTGTCTTGCCGTGATCCAAATGAACTGCAATCTCTACCTTTGCATTCCTTGCGGCTTCTACCATCATAGGTCCCATTAGTGACAGCGGGGAATGGGGAAGGCGTACTTCCGCAATCTGTAAGATAATAGGAGTGTTCATTTCCTCAGCTGCCTTAACAGCGCCTTTCACCATCTCAAGATTCCCCACGCTGAATGCTCCCACCGCCCGGTTTTGCTCTGATGCCTGATTCAGCAGATCTTTCATTTTTACTAATCCCATGCCTTGTTTCCTCTCTCTTCCTCCCTTTATGAGTATGTTTTGATTTTATCTTTGTTATGTGTTGGTTATATTCTAACACCATTTTAGAGATTGGTCAAGATGTACTTGAAAAATTTTTTCTTAATTTGGTTATCTATTGGTGATTTCTTGATATTTTTGCTTGTGTCTGTTATAATAGGGGAATAACAGCACATTAAAGGAACCGGAATATAAGGAGTACAAGCTATGAGAATTTCCCGAATTGAACAACTGGAACAATATATCCTCGAACACAAATCCGCATCCATCGATACCTTATGTGAAATATTTCAGATATCCAAAAATACGCTGCGCCGGGATCTGGAAGTGCTTGTGGGAAGAGGAACTGTGGAAAAGGTGTATGGAGGTGTTATTGCATCCGAAAACATTTTACCCATACCGGACCTAGTCACTTTTCAGGACAGGGCCAACCGTAATTTTATAAGCAAGCAGCGGATTGCTTCTCTTGCTGCTTCATTTGTACGTGACAGAGATATTATATTCATTGACAGTGGCACTACAACTATGAATATTGTGGACTTTCTCACCCATTTGAGTACAGTCACTGTCATAACAAACAGCATTCAGGTCATTAATAAATCCATGAACTATCCCAATATTAATTTAATCGTGCTCCCGGGCACTTTAAAAAGGGATACTGCATCTCTGACCGGCAGCTCCTGCGTGGAGTATTTAGAAGATTACAACATTGTGCGTGCATTCATGGCATGTACCGGCATCTCAGTTGAATCAGGAATCTGCAATGCATCAACGGATGAATATAATATAAAAAAAGCGGCATTAAAAAAAAGCCAGAAGCATTATCTTCTGGCAGATTCTTCAAAGTTTGGCCGGGCATCTCTTATGACCTATGGAGATATGAATCAGTTCGATTATATTTTAACCGAAAAAATGCCGGATGACGCGTTCTGCTCCTTTTGTAAAGAACAAAACTGCACCATTTCCATAGCATCTTATGAGGATTAGACCGTTATTTCTTCCGCGTGGCTTAAGGTAACATCCTGCTTATAGAAAGGTCTCATGCTTTCAGCCACCTTAATCTTCACTTGATCGAACCGGATATCCTTTGCATACTCTGCATAAATTCCGGATATCTTCGTGCGAATCAGTCCATCTCCCTGGCAGGGGCGGATATCATATCCCTCAATCTCCCAACGGGAGTTTTTCTCCAGAGTGAGGTGGATGTTTTCAAAACTCACGTCTTCAATATAGTTATCTTCGCTTCCACGGATAAAGATTCCATTTTCACCTTTGCAGCTAATATTTTCAAACCGTACATTTCTGATTTTCCCCGCCTTTACGCCCGGTTTTCTGTCATGGGCGGTGATGCAGACCGGTTCTGCCCTTCCCCACCACTCATGGGAGAAACGGCGTGTTTCAATGGTAATATTGGAGAATACCACATTCTCCACATTTCCTCCATCCCGGATCTGTATGGAGATTCCACGATTGCTTTTACTGATGGTACAGTTTTCTACCATAATATTTCTAAAATCACATTCCCCTTCCGTACCGAATTTAATGGCTGCACTGGTGGAGATTAAGGTGCAGTTTGAGATCACGATATTTTCACAGGGTCCGTAATGGTTGTAATCGCCGGAATTTTTTAATACAATTGCATCGTCACCGCATTCAATGTGGCATCCGATGATCCGTACATTGGTGCAGTGATCGGGATCAATGCCGTCGGAATTTGCCATCTGTAAGTTATTAAGAAGGCGGATTCCCTCAATCAGAACATCGTTGCAGCCCACAAGATGAACGGTCCAGAACGCACAGTTTACAAGCTTTACGTCACGAATGGTAAGATGATTGAATTTCTCCAAAAGCATCAGGGGGATTCTGGGGTAATAAGTGCCTGCAATATGATATCCGGAATTATCTCCGTAAAATATGGATTCATTGGCATCTATGGTGCCAAAGCCGGTGATTGCCACGTTCTCCTGTTCATAGCCATAGATAAATGCATGAAATGGCCTGCCGTTATATTCGCTGTTTAAAAAGGAAGGAAGACCTGATTCATGAGCAACAATCCTGCCGCCGTTTGCCAGCGGATAATAATCGTTTAAATCATCACTCGCCTTTAATACGGCACCCATCTCCAAATGAAGCTCTACATTTGATTTAAGAAGAATCGAACCGCTGTTATAGATATGTCCGCCTGGAAGCAGTACACGTCCGCCGCCTGCTCCGGTGCATTCATCAATTGCTTTTTGAATCGCCGCAGCATCATTTGCGGTTCCATCGCCTTTTGCTCCGAATTCCAATACATTGTAAATCATAATTTCCTCCATTTCCTGTATCCTAATCAGATTGCACTACTAAACTGCCCAATTATACCAATTTAGACTGGCAAATGAAAGGTCTAACTATAAAAAAATGACAGAGGCGCACAAAAAAGCTGTTTTTTGTACTGCCTCTGCCATTTTTTAACCTTTTAAACCGGAAGTGCTGATTCCTTCCACCAGATATTTCTGCAGACTGATGAAGATTAAAACTGCAGGCATGATGGAAAGTGTTGCCATTGCAAACATGGCTCCGTAATCGGAGGAGGATCCCGGATCGCAGAACAGTTTTAATGCAAGGCTCACCGGATACTTTGCGGACTCATTGATGTAAAGCAGTGCGGAAAGGAAATCGTCCCATCTCCACATGAATGAGAAAATGCTTGCAGTAATTAAAGCCGGTGTGATAAGCGGCAGTATAATTCTTGCAAAAATACTGTAATAGGAGCATCCATCGATCTTCGCCGCTTCGTCAAGTTCTCTGGGAATTCCGTCAATAAAGTTAATCATCAGGTAGATGAAGAAGCCCTGGATTGCAAAATAATAGGGGACAATCAAGGGTCTGTAGCTTCCAACCCAGCCCAGCTTCTGATACCATAAATACTGGGGAATCATTAATACCTGAGCCGGCAGCATCATGGAAAGAAGCATGGCCACAAACAGGAACTTTCTTCCGAAAAATCTGCATCTGGCAAGTCCGTATGCAACAAAGGCAGAGGAAAATACTGTGCCAAGAGTGGCAACAATTGCAATAAACAGAGAATTTCTAAAAAATACAACAAATCCTGTTTTTGCAAAGCCCTTCCATCCGGTTGCATAGTTGGCCAGCACGAACTTTTTGGGTATCAGCTGACCTGCAGTAATAAAAATGGTGTTGCTCTCCTTAAATGAACTCATGATCATCCATACAAGAGGGTAAATCATGATCAGACCAAGGCCGCAGACAATGACGTGATAGACGATCCCGCCCATTCTTTTCCTTGTTTTCATGGATATTACACTCCTTCCGTATAGACCCAGAATTTTTTAGTAGCAAATAAGAGTAACGTAATCAGTGCAATGATTCCAAGCATGATCCACGCCAGTGCAGCCCCATATCCGGTATTATAGAACTCAAAGGATTGCTGGTACATATAAACAGTGTAAAACAAGGTGGAATTTAGGGGTTTCCCCTGTGTAATAATAAAACACTGAGTAAATGCCAGGAACCCATTGATTGTCTGCATAACCAGATTAAAAAATATGGTCGGCGTAAGGAGAGGCAGGGTAATCTTAAAGAACTGGGAAAACCGGCTTGCCCCATCCACTTTGGCCGCTTCGTACAGCGTAACCGGAATCTGCTTCAGCGAAGATAAGAAGATCAGCATGGAAGAGCCAAACTGCCAGACTGCCAGTATAATCAATGTCCAGATCGCCGTATTTACATTTCCAAGCCAGGGAAAACTGGATTTGATTCCTATGAGACGTAGAAGATGATTCACCACCCCGTCTGTAGCAAACATACGTTTCCAAAGAATCGCCACTGCCACTGAACCGCCGATAATAGACGGCAGATAATAGGCAGCGCGGTAAAACGCTGTGGCCCTGGTGGTCTGAAACAGAATCAAAGCTACAATTAAAGCAAATACCAGACGCAGGGGAACTGATACAAATGCAAAATAAAAGGTAACACCAATGGTTTTAAAAAACACGGCATCATCAGTAAACATTTTAATGTAATTTTTCATTCCTACAAATACCGGCGGTGCCAGAATATTGTAGTCACAAAAGGAATAATAAAGGGATAGTCCCATGGGAACTACCATGAACATAAGAAATCCAATGGTAAACGGAAGGCTGAATACGAATCCTGCCGTGCTTTCCCTGTTCATAAAGTGTCTGAAGTTCCCCCTCTTTTTTTCTTTCATATACGTCCCCTCCGTTCACATATGACTGCTCTTATTGAAAACCGGGGCAGAGCTTACTCTGCCCCGAATATTACAGGTAATTATTTCTGGCTCATGATCTTGTTGGCGCTGTTAAAGAATTCCTCAGCGGCGGTTTTTGAATCGTATGTGCCGTAGCAGAGCTGTTCCTGAGTTTGATTTAACAGGTTAAATACCTCGCTTGCACCATCTGGCTGGGGAGGATTGATCGGTGAGCTGTTGGGAGTAACAACCTCGTTGATATAACGGATAATCTCCTGGTTGATGGCATCCATCTTAGGGGAAAGCTCATCTGCAATTTTGCTGGATGCAGGAACGCCTCTCTCGCCTAAAAGAATGTTGTTTGCATCGCTGGAATTAATCAGATAATCTAATACTTTCACTGCTTCTTCCGGATTCTTTGTATGTGCGCCGACGGAGAAGAACTGGCTGGATTTTAAGTAGCCGGACTTCTTTGGATCAGGAGACGGCCAGGTAGTCATACCGATGGTCACGCCTTCCTTAGCTGCGTTCTGAACAGCTGTCAGCTGGTTGGAGTTTGCAAATGCACACCAGGACATGGTTTCCGGGCTGGATCCATATACAAGTGGATCCTGTTCAACAGAACCGATAGAAATCTCTGCAAATACACCCGGATCAATGAGCCAGCCTTCTTTTAAGCCGGTTTCGTACATCTGGAAGAACGGAATGTAATCCTCTGCCTTTCCGCCCATTTTTTTATCGCCGAATAAAACCACATCATATGCTCTCATGAAATAATCCAGATAAGTCTGGGCTGTACCATAAACAATAGATGTCTTATACCCTGTTTTTTCATATACCTGACGGCATACGGCTTCAAAATCGTCAATGGTCATATAGTCCTTGACTGTAATACCGTTCTGATCAAGCAGAGTCTTGTTATACATCATAGCCGGAGAGTTAATACCTGCACAGATCGCATAAACTCCTCCGTCTACTGTCCCGGAAGCCATGGTGTTTTCCGAGATATTGGATACGTCCAGGGTCCCTTTTTCAATATAAGGCTTTAAATCAACCAGAAGGCTGTTCTTCACATACTGGTCTATGTACATATAATCCATCTGAACAAGGTCCGGAAGCGACTGGCCTGCTGCTGATGTCGCCAGTTTGTTCCAGTAATCAGACCACTCGGAAAACTGTCCTTCAATGGTTACCCCTTTATTCTTTTCAGAATAAAGGTCTAACGCCGCCTGCGTTCTTTCATTTCTGACCTGGTTCCCCCACCAGCTCATAGTCAGCTTCACGTCCCCGCTTCCCCCGGAGGCTTCCTTAGAAGGAGCCGTAGTGGCGGCCTGTGTCGTTGCAGGCGCCTGAGTTGCAGCTGTTGTAGCAGTTGCCGAACTACCCCCGCATCCTGCCAGAGAGGCTGCTGCCATACAGCATGACATCAGTAATGCAATTTTTTTCTTCATAATACCTTCCTCCTTAAATTTATTACTCATCTTAGGTAGTTTTATTATACGTTTCTAAGGATGCGCCGTAAATGCGTAAAACCGAGTTCAAAGTGGAAAAAACCGAGTTTTTTTTGTATATTTTGTATATTTTTTCCGGTTTTGTGTTGTATTATTGTCACGTTTTATATATAATCTGTTTATCACACCAGAGCTGTCCCTTTAAGGAGGACGTATGAAAGCATTTATCCGGAATCTTACATTAAAAAAGAAGATCCAGTCTATTGTGTTTCTATGTATCCTGCTCCTTACTTCCGTCTCATTATTTAATATCCGCATGACATCAATCGCCCACCAGAAGGTTCTTTATCAGACAGTAGCATCATCTCTGTCTTTTTCTGCCAAAGAGCTTGATAACCATCTGGACGTGATCAGTACCATGTCAGATATGGTGCTTGCAGACAGTACCATGCAAAAAAATCTGGGGATTTTAAAGGATACAGAACAGATCCAGGAACGAACGGTAGCCTATAAAGCAATCTATGGAATGTTAAATGAATATTATTTTAACTTCAGGAAAAATAACATCCGCTATATGAGCCTGTACCAGGGTAATTTTTCCATTCACACCCACATTATCAATAAAGAACAGCTTCCCGACTCCATACGCAGAGACTTGATTGCAAGGGCCGAGGCAGGAAAGGGAAAGACCATTCTGGTGACAGATTACAGTGACCAGTACGGGCTTTTTATGGTTAAAAACATACGCCGCACCCAGTTTTTAAAACTGGATTCCATCGGCAGCCTGATTGTAAATATCGACATGAACCAGCTGATTGATTCTTCTACAGATACCAGTCACCTATATGAGTCCGCAGATTATATTCTGTATGATGGCGGGAATCTGATCTACCATTCTTTTAATGGCACTGAAGATCCGTCTGTGGTTTCAAAAATTTCGCTTAACCGGTACGGACTGTTCCAGTCTGCGGGAAAAAGCTGCTTTTATGTAAGACAGGCACTTCCTGATTATAACTGGGATTATGTCTGCATCATTCCATATGACAACATATCCGCTTCTCTTAAGACAAGCTTTCGGTTCTCTTTTTTTATTACCATCATTGCAGTTATTATTTCCAGCATTCTTTCATCCGCACTGATTGACTCTATTATCAGGCATTTTAATAACCTGCTGTTAAAAATGAAGAACTTCGCTGACGGGCAGAAAGACGCAATTAATATTTCCTATGATTATACAGGGAGAACCGACGAGCTGGGCATTCTGCATACCCGGTTTGACCAGATGGTTAATGAAGTAAATGAACTGATCCAAAACGGTTACCTGAATGAGATTTTAAGAAAGGAGGCCCAGCTGAAAGCCCTGGAAAATCAGATGAATCCCCATTTTCTCTACAACACTCTGGAATCCATCAACTGGAGGGCCAAATCGGTAGGCGCAAAGGACATCTCTTCCATGGCAGAGAATCTGGGAACACTTTTAAGAATTACCCTGGATCAGAAAAATAAAGAAGTTCCCTTAAGGAGGGAGCTGGAACTGGTGCAGTGCTATATGACCATTCAGAAATTTCGTTATGAAGACCGGCTGGAGTATAAAATCACTGTGCCTGATGATCTTTACTCCTGCTATGTGTTAAAACTGACCCTGCAGCCCCTGGTTGAAAACTCCATACGATACGGCCTTGAGGAAAATACGGAGGGCTGTTTTATTCACATATTGGCAGAGTGCACTTTAAATGTGCTTTATGTTTACATAAAAAACAATGGATCTGTTTTTGAAGACCAGCTGTTAGAAAAACTGAAGACCAATCAGGTCAGCCCCCATGGCTTTGGCATCGGGCTGTTAAACATTCTGCAGCGGATGCAGCTGACCTATGGGGAGGAATACGGTCTTACCCTCTATAATGAAAATGAACAGGCAGTGGCAAGGCTTGCCTTTCCTCTTGTCCGGAAGGAGAATGGAAATTGCTGAAATTAATGATTGCAGATGACGAACGTATGATACGGGAATCTATTTCTAGTTTAATTGACTGGAACAGCCTGGGTATTGAGCTGATCGGCAGCTGCGGGGATGGAATCGAGGCATATAACATGATACTTGATGAGTCTCCGGATATTGTCCTGACCGATATCCGTATGCCGGGAATATCCGGTCTTGAGCTGGTTGAGCGGGTCTCACAGACAGACATGGATATTCAGTTTATTATTTTGTCGGGATTTGGGGAATTTGAATATGCCAAACAGGCCATGAAATACAGGGTTCATCATTATCTTTTAAAACCCAGCAATGAAGAGCAGATTATTGAAAGCATAAAAGATGTTATTAAGGAATATTATCACAGGCGGGCATTCAAAGATCTGCAGGACCGTCAGAAGGCACTGACCTATCATCTTCATCACAGTGTACTGGCAAATATCATTAACGAAGGGATATTTATGGAGGACTGTACCCAGCCTGCCTGGGATGTATATTCGGGTTTTATGGATTTTTGCTACACCGGTTATGAACTTTGCTACCTCCATTATCTGGAAGAACCTCTCCTGGAAGCCGCCCTGCAGCTCATCTATGATTACATGACTGAAAGTGCGCCCGGAATTGCCGTATACAGCATTTACGTTAAAAACACCCTGATTCTGTTTTTCGAAAGTCATCAGGTTTCCTATGAATTACTGGATGATTTCATGAACCGGCTTTCATTTAAAGATCAGTCTGTTACACTGGATTATTACAGAAGTACATACCCCAATCTGATACAGCTGATTGAATCCTTAACCGCAAAGATCAGACGCTATGGAATGATCTATTTCATGAACGGACTGCGGCCGGTGCCAATCTGCAATTATAAAAATATGATTGAGAAGATCGAACAGCTGACCAGTCTGTTAATGGAAGCAGATGCAGCAGAACGGCAGACAGGTTTTAAAGAGCTTGAGAGCACTCTTCACGATATCAGCAACCCTGATTTTTTAAAGCAGGCGGGTTCCCGGATTATTATTAAATTAACTGCAGGAAACCGTTATGGCTCTTCAGTCGTGGCAACAGAATATTTAATGACACTGAACCAGCAGACGGATCCGGAGATCATCCGCAACATGCTGATGGAAAAAATAAGCAGGATACTGGAAGACTCTTTGGAGGCTTCAAAATCATACAGCCCTTTCATTGAAAAAGTCATACAGTATGTGGAAAATAATTTAGACAATCCAAGTCTGACACTAAAATGGATCGCAGACAACTACCTGTTCATGAATGTAGATTACGTCAGCGCACGTTTTATGAAAGAGACCAGGCAGAAATTTTCCAATTACCTTACAACCCAGCGGATCCAGAAGGCAAAGCAGCTCCTTTCCGAGGGGCATGCAGAGCAGATTCAATGGATAGCGGAAAAGGTGGGTTGCGGAAACAATCCCCAGTATTTCAGCCAGATTTTTAAAAAAAATACGGGTATGTCACCAAGCGCTTACGTGAAGCGCATAAACGGCGGGGAATTAAATCCTCCCAATTGATATTTCTTACCAGCTTCGTATTCAGACAGAAGGAAGGTACTGCCATATCCAGTACCTTCCTTTTAAACAGCTGTTAATACTCCACTTTCCACATATATCTTCTTGTAGTCAGCGGGTGCTCCCTGGACTCTGCCAGTGCGTTCATCTTATGATATTATAATAACATGACTGATGAATAAAGAAAAGATTTTGTTTTAAGCGGCATCATATAACTTAAGTATCTGATTAAATTACTTCCAATATTTTCACCAGAGCATCATGAGCCATGGTAAAAGCTTCTTCCCCGCTCATTTTTCTCTTTTGTTCCCCATGCTGTTCCAGAGCAGAGAAACCAGCAAAATCGCTTAGATGAGGTTCCAGGGATAAAAATCCCTGATATCCGCTCTCTTTTAATTTCCCAAGAATTTTTTCCACATTTCCATCTCCCATCCCTGCAGGAACCACGCTTGCATCCGACCAGAGAGCATCCTTTATGTGAATATAGGAAATGTAGGGTTTTAACATCTCATAAGCTTCCAGCGTATCCTGCTTGCACTGGACAAAATTGGCAAAATCAAATACTGCCTTAAAATGATCTCCATAAAATTCTTTCATGATTTCCAGGCAACGGTCTGCCATATCGCCATAGATATCCTTTTCATTTTCATGAAGAAGAACCACTCCGTTTGATTTGGCATAGTCGACAAATTGTCCAAGCTGGTCCATCACCTTGTTCTTATAAGGCTCATAGTTGGAATTTTCTGGCATAAAGAAGCTGAACATACGGATATTTGGAGTTTCCATCACATGTGCCAGTTCCACTGTATGTTTAAACAGTTCCATATGAGGCGCAAACTCATCTGCAATTTTAATTTTTCCAATAGGGGAACCAACGGATGATAATTTTATTCCATTGCTGTCAAGGAGCCTTTTAATCTCTTTTGCCTCGTCTGCTGTGTGTTCCACCAGGCCCTTTCCATTCACTCCCCGCATCTCCACATATGACATTCCCAGTTTATTCAGCACGTTCATCTGAATGTCTAAACCCATATCAATTTCATCGGCAAAGCCGGATAGTTTTATTTTATCCCACATAATAGTCTCTCCTTTTCTTAATAGCTTCCTTCTGTATCGAACACCACACCGGTTCCCTCTTTTTTTCTGGAAGCTGCACGGCGTTTATTCAGCTCCTCTAAAAACAGATCTTCATCAAACGGTATTTCAACTTCCCGGTTCAGCCAGCTGGATAAATGCATGGCGTTAGAGAGTGTCAGTCCATTAATTCCTTCTTCTCCTTCAGCCACCAGAGGTGTTCCCCGCAATATTTTTCCTGCAAATGCCTTTAACACTCCTACATGCTGCTCATTGACGCCGTCTGTCTCTACTTCCGTAACGGTACATTCGGGTGTATCAAACCCGCCCTTTGCGGTTTTGCAGAAAGTGCGCTCATTTTCTGCCAGTTTATGAAGCATAAGGCGGTCATACTCACAAACCAGCTTTCCCATCTCCATAGTAATCTCAAACCGGTTTGTACCTGGAGCATCTGCAGTGGTTGTCACAAAAACTCCGGTTGCTCCGTTTGGATATTCTAAATAAGCCGTTACATCGTCTTCCACCTCAATGTCATGCCATTTTCCGTTGTGGCAGAAGGCGCGCACTTTATCCGGCATTCCGCAGATCCACTGAAGCAGATCCATGTTATGAGGACACTGATTTAAGAGTACGCCTCCGCCTTCTCCGTCCCAGGTCGCTCTCCAGCTGCCGGAATCATAATAGGACTGGGTTCTGTACCAGTCAGTAACAATCCAGTTGACCCGCTTAATCGCTCCCAGCTCTCCGCCAGTTACCAGCTCGTGCAGTTTTCTGTAAATACAGTTAGTCCTCTGATTGAACATCATGGCAAATACACGGTCGGATTTCTGTGCTGCTTCATTCATCTTTCTTACCTGCGCCGTGTAAACACCTGCAGGCTTTTCGCACATAACATGATGGCCGTGCTCCATAGCATAGATTGTAAGCTCCGGATGCTGATAATGAGGTACAGCAATTAATACAGCATCACACACTCCTGCATCGATTAAGTCCGTTCCTTCTTTAAAAAACAAGGTCTCTTCAGGCAAATATTCTTTCGCCCAGGCAATCCGTCCGTCCTCCCTGTCAGCCACTGCTGTTACTTCAATCTCCGGAACTTTCCCTTCCTCAATACTCTTCAAATGGTTCGTACCCATATTACCAATTCCGATAATTCCCAGTCTCACTTTTTTCATGGTTTATTTCTCCTCACTACCTGCAGATTCATAGATATCCATCATTGTATTAAATGTAAGCCGAACTGACTTAAGATCATTTCCATAAGCTTTTCCTGTGCTGACACAGTCATAAAAATCGTGAATGCAGGCTTCATGTCCACTGCCCCAATAAGATTTTCCCGGTACAAGGCTTTTTTTCGAACGCCAGATAACAGGTTCCATCTCTCCTGCCTCCTGGTAAGTGACTGTATCTCCTTCCACCCGGATATATCCTCTTTCCCCTGCAATCTCAATAAGAACAGGCGCGTCACTGACGTACGCAGTCGTGGCGTAAAAGCTGGCTCTTACAGGATCTTTCCCCTGGGTAAACTCCATATAGGCTTCCAGGGTATCTTCCACCTCCACTATTCCCTTTAAGTGATGGTTCCTCATGGAAGCTTCCGTTTTAACCGGCTTGCCAAGCCATCGAAGCAGCAGGTCAAGAGCGTGTATGGACTGATTCATAAGAGCTCCGCCGCCTTCTGACTCCAGTTTTCCCCTCCATCCGCTTTCGGTGTAATAAGGTGCATTCCTGTGCCAGGTGACAAACGCTCTGCCTCCCAGCAGGGCTCCGATTTTACCTTCCTCAATCAGTTCCGTTGCTTTTTTCGTTGTCTCGTTATACCGGTTCTGAAAACAGATTCCAAGTCTTGCACCGCTTTTTAAAGATGCCTTCTCTAACTGTTCAAATTGCTGCCTGCTAATAGCCGGCGGCTTCTCCATAAATACGTGAAGTCCCTTCTTTAAGGCCATTTCCGCCATGGGAACATGACAAAAATGAGGCGTACAAATATGAATTCCATCCAGCTCTTCTTTCTCAAGCATCTCTTCTAATGATTCATATGCATGCCCTTTTCCTTCCGTATATTGGCGGCAGAATTCCTCCGCCCTGTCTATACGAATATCAGCCATGGCACAGAGCCTGACTTCTTTTAATTCCTTTAAGATCATGGAATGGACCTTTCCGATATTTCCGCAGCCAATCACTCCAACCCGAACCATAATCACTCCTCTTTTCCTTGTTTCTTCTATGTTTGTATTATATAATTATTTTAACGCAAATTGTTTGCGCAGATTGACAATAAACATGCGCAGATTGTCTATTTAAGGAGGTCCGATGAAAAAGGAAAGCCCATATCATTACAGTGAATTTTCTGATCCCATCAGCTGTGATTTCACCACCAGCAATATGGCCGGTAATGTGGATTTCCACATGCATAACAGCCATGAGATTTATCTTCTGGTAGATGGCCATATCCAGTATTTTGTTGAGAATGCATGCTATGACATGAATCCAGGCAGCCTGATCCTCTTTTCCAACCGGGAGATACATAAGGCAATTAATACCTCCAATGAACCCTTTACCAGACTGGTGATTCACGTTAATCCTTCCTATATCCGCCCTTATTGTACCCCATCCACGAATCTCTTAGACTGTTTTCACAGAGATACTGGAAAAAACAATCTGGTCCTTCTGTCCGACACGGACCGGGAGCTACTCATTTCCATGGCAGAGAATCTGGAGAAGGCAATAAAAAAACGCTGCTTATACGGCAGCGATTTAACAGCGTTAACAACCATTATTCAGATTCTTATACTCATTAATCAGGCCTGGCAGAATACCGGTTCTGTAAAAACAGCGCCAAGGCCCCACCGGGCCCAGGCAATCATGAATTATATCGATGACCACTTAACTGAGCCACTTACACTGGACTCCATCTCACTCGCCCTGTCCCTTGACAAATATTATTTAAGCCACTTATTTAAATCAGAGACAGAAAGCAGCATCTTCCAGTATATTGTGGTAAAGCGGGTGGCTCTGGCAAAGGAACTGCTTCTGAAAGGACATACCGTTTCAGAAGCCTGCCATCTGTCAGGTTTTATGGATTACTCCAACTTCATCCGCACGTTCCGCCAGACAACAGGCTGTACACCGGGCCAATTTAAGAGACTAAGTCCATAGCGGAGCAAAACAGGCTATTTCTGCTTATAGGGAGGATCAGCAGGGTATCCTCCCCTGATTTTCTGCATACCACGCTGAACGGCATCCTTTGACTGTTTCCAGTCCGCATCCCTGTTTAAGTAATCATATTTTTCAATAAACCAGTCTATATCACCGGAAACCCGCTCCATATTCTTAAGCAT
>JAEWPQ010000003.1 GCA_023460575.1 Bacillota bacterium | reverse complement strand
GTATTCGGTAGGACCATAGGCATTCATATAAGCTGCCTTATCCTTCCACTTTGCAACCAGTTCCTTTGTAATAGCCGATCCGCCGGTTACCAGCTTCTTTAATGACGGCAGACTTCCCGGCTCAATGCCTGAAAGGTATGCAGGCGGCAGAAGGGTGACGGTGATTTCATTTTCATTGATAAAGTTTTTAAAATCATCCAGATTATTAATCACATCCCTGGAAATCAGATACAGTATTCCCCCGCCCAGCAGAATGGTAAAAGTCTCCCACACCGAGGCATCAAAGGAGCTGCTGGCAAACTGAAGCATCCGGTCTGATCCGTTCACTCCCCAGCTTTCCTTAAAATAATTCTGGAGATTTAAGATTCCGTGATGTTCCACCATGACCCCTTTCGGTTTTCCGGTAGAGCCTGATGTATAGATGATATACGCCAGATGATCTGGTTTATTGACTGGCTCCGGATTGGCATCCTCTTCCATATAAACATCCTCATCATCCAGACAGATAATATTGCCTTTATAATTAACTCTGTCTTTTAGATGCTTTTGAGTCAGCAGAACGCCTGCGCCGCTGTCCTCCAGCATGTATTCAATCCTGTCCTCCGGATAACCTGGATCTATGGGCAGGTAAGCACCTCCGGCTTTGAGCGTACCAAATATTCCTGTTATCATGTCTAAGGAACGTTCCGTCATCACAGCAACAATGCTGTCCGGCTTCACTCCCTGCCTTCGCAGTGCATGGGCCAGTCTGTTCGATTTTTTGTTCAGTTCCCTGTAAGTCAGTTTTTTATCTCCGAAAACGAGTGCTGTATGATCCGGTCTTTGTTCTGCCTGCTTCTCAAACAGACCGTGGATGGTCTGATCTTTTGGATATTCCATCACTGTCTCATTAAAATCATGAAGCAGCATTTGCTTTTCTTTCTCCGGTAACACTTCTATTTCAGAGATGGGAATATCGCCATTTTCCATTGCTTCCGTGAATAAATATTCAAAATGGGAAATGAAGTTTTTAATGGGAATAAACTTTTCAAACACATCCAGCCGGTAATCAAAATTAACGCATACATCCGATTCCCCCTCATGTCCCCAGATCAGAAGCATAAGAGCATTTCTTTCATGCTGATGCGTCATTGTTACATTTTGGCATTCATCAGCAGTCACAAATGTTTTTCTGATTTCCTGTTCTTCAAAAGAAAGAGAGATATCAAATAGATTTCCTTTTTCACTCACCCCTTCATAAACTGCCCGGCTGATGTCACCAAAGTTAGTTCTTTTATGCCGGTAGCATTCAAAAAGTCCATGCCTGATTAGTTTCATAAGTTCTTTAAAGTTCATATCTGCCTCAGGGTTTATTCTCAGCGGTATTACATTTGCAAAATGTCCCATGGTTTGTTTATATTTGGCATTGCTCCGGTTAAAAACAGGAACACCAATCACCAGGTCTTTCTGATTGCAGACCTTGCTGAAATAGAGATATAAAATCCCTAATAAATAATGAAATGCAGAGCTGTTTTCCTCTTTACAAAACTCAAGCATTCTGTTATATAGCACTTTTTTAATTTTTAAAGTACATCTGTCACTCCAAATGGAGCTGTCATTTTCACAATCATATCCGATCCCTTTGCTTAAAAGTGGTTCAGGAATCGTTCGGTATTTGTTCTTCCAAAATTCAATGTCCTTTAAAAAGGCCGGGGAATTTCTATATTCCTGATCCTCAGCGATAAAATCGGTATAGGAATAGGCATCTGCCTTTATTTCCATATTTCCTTCCGACAGTTCATTGTAGGTATCAATCATCTGACTGTACAATAATGCAAAGCCCCAGCCGTCGATGATCATATGATAAACTTTCAGAAAAATAAAATATTCATTTTCACCACTTTTTAATAAACAAAACCGAAAAAAATAATCATTGGGATCAAATGGTTTTAAGAACTCACTATTAATCCAATCGGCACAAAAATCAGCTGGGTTTTCTTTCATTGAAAAGTCCAGAAATGGAGCTTTATAGTCGATTTCCGGCAGTATGGTCAAATACGCTTCTCCTGCCCGATTCAAAAGATGTGTTCTTAGAGTATCATTCTGATTGATGATTCGCTGCATGGTATTTCTGAATATTTCAATATCAATGTTCCCTTTAATCCGGATATAACCGCCAAGATTATAAATCGGTTTTCCCGGATGCATGCACTGCTCTAACCAAATATCTCTCTGGTAAGAGCTTAGTCTGTATTCTCTTGCATTCTCATTTGTACTCATAAATATCTCCCCTCATAAAAAAAGCAGTCTGTCCCCATAAAAAATTATTGGAACAGGCTGCAGTCACTGCCTGGTTTCCTTCGGCGGCCTGGCGATCATGGCTGTGTTACCAGCTTTAGACCCATAGCTTTGCGTCCACCGCTTTCGCAGTGTTTGCTATTATCGGCAAACGATAAATTAAATTTTATTTCATAACTTAAAAGCGGCGTAACTTTTTAGCATTGTCCGGAAGCTTGGGCTGATGAACAAAAAGCATACATGCTAAATTCATATTTAATGATGTAAAGCCCAGCGCAAGACTCGCCAATATTTTCACTAGTTTAAAAAATAAAAGTTCTATGATTT
>JAEWPQ010000002.1 GCA_023460575.1 Bacillota bacterium | reverse complement strand
TTTTCCTTTATTTTTGTTAATTGTTTCACTTGAATTTCCTCCCTTAAATCATGTAATTAATCAGGTCATGCTCATTTAAACCATCTTTGCGGTAAAATTCGCCGCTGACTGCACCATCCCGCATAATCAGAAGCCGGTCACTCATGCCAATCAGTTCCGGTAATTCTTCACTGATCATAATAATTGCTTTTCCCTGTTTTTTCATTTCATACATCAACTGATACATGGCCGCTTTCACTCCAACATCAACGCCTCTGGTAGGGCAGTCAAGAATCAATATGCTGGAATCAGCGGCAATCCACTTTCCAAATACCACTTTCTGCTTATTGCCGCCTGATAAAAAACGGACCGGCTGATTTATATTGCGGCATTTTATTGACAGATTTTCCACCTGATCGGTTACATACTTTTTCTCTTTCTTAAAATCGATCAGAGGCTTTTTCCAGATGTTCTTCCAATAGCCGGTGCTCTGAATGTTTTCTTTAACCGGTGCCATAAGTTCCAGGGATTCCGAATCCCGGTTTTTGGAAACATAGCCCATACCATGCTGAAAAGCAATAATGCTGTCCTTTACAACAGTGTTATTTTCAGTGAGAATTACTTCACCGTCAATTACCTCGTCCAGACCATAGAGGGCACGACCTAAAGCATGCATGCCGCAGTCTGACAAACCGCCGATACCAAGAATCTCACCCTTATGTAACTCTAGGTTAAAACACATCAGATCATTCAAGGTAGTAATATAGTTTGCTTTTAAGACGATTTCATCGCTCCAGCTATCGTTATCATTCCGGTAATAATTACCCTTAATATCACGTCCTACCATCAGTTTCTTGATTTTACTGTCCTCAAAATCTTCTTTTTCCAGATTATCGATAATCTCACCGTCACGTAAAATCGTGAGAACGTCACATTGGGTCATCATTTCTTCCATATCATGAGAAATAATCAATACCGACTTACCCGCATCTGCCAGCCGGTGCATAATTTTATACAGGATATCTCTGCCGCGCTGGGACAGGGCTGTCGTGGTTTCATCTACGATCAATATCTCAGGATCCAAAGACATTACCTTTGCAATCTCAATCAGTTTACGCTTTTGCATATCCAGCAATCTGGTGGGATAGGACGCATTGATATAATCAATTCCGCAATCGGTCAATGCTTTCTCGGCAGCCTTTGTCATTGCCTTTCTGTTGACAAATGGTCCCTTTAAAAAATCAGCCGCATTCCCCAGAAAAATATTCTCGGCTACTGTTATATTTTCGATTGTTCCGGCTTCCTGAACAATCATACCGATTCCGGCCTTTGCCGCTTCTAACATTGTCTTTGGCTTCCATGGCTTTCCATGGTAAAACATCTCTCCATCAGTAGCTGGCTGCATTCCTGCAATAATTGAA
Source organism: Bacillota bacterium (assembly GCA_023460575.1). GTDB lineage: Bacteria > Bacillota > Clostridia > Lachnospirales > Lachnospiraceae > Lacrimispora. The sequence continues at coordinate 2,897 of JAEWPQ010000002.1, read as the reverse complement.
GAAACGGTTGATTTACCGCTTCCATTTTCCCCTATTAACCCTCGTATTTCTCCTTTCCTGATTTGAAAATCTACATGGTTAAGGGCTATGGTTGATCCGAAGTTCTTGCACATGTTCCTGACTTCTAAAACAACTTCACCTTTCTCTTTCATTGTCCTGACCTCTCTCCATTTGATATACACATTGTAATTGATTTTTAATTACACTTCTCCCAAATAAACGAACATTATTTTAGAATTTCAGGTCAGAAATAAAAAAGTTATAATTCCTTATCGAAATTACAACTTTTTATTTTGCTCTTTTCGAACAATGACAGGCTTAGCCTTTGATATTATTTTGAAGTACCTCTTTTAAAGCTCCTAAATATTGTCTGCATTCCGGCAGTATCACCTGTGTTTTGGTGCTGTAGGAATCCAGCGTACTGGCAATAGCCCCTGCCGGAAGGCAGACGGTTTCGTTTTCTGCTAAAGGATCTCCGGTTTTTCGCTGCCAAACCAGTAACAGATTCTGCATTTCATTTTTCAACTTTTGATATTCCGCACATTCTGCAAGATTATTCCGTTCCTGTGGATCACCCACTAAATCGTATAATTCTTCCATTGGCAGCTTCTGTTCAAAAATACCGGCCTGATGAAAGATTTCTTTCGGCTCGCTGTCATCAATGTGGCATGGGATCTGATATGGATATTCAGCCTGATAATGACGAAGGTATTTATAACGACGGGTCCTGACTGCCCGGACTGGTTCACAGGCAATATGATAATTAATTTCTCCGTATATTTCATTGCGTACTTCTGATGCTGTCTGGTTTAGAACAGGCAGAAAAGATACTCCCTGAAGCCATTCTGGCTGCGGCAGGGACAGCAGCTCACAAAGAGTCGGAAACAAGTCTATCTGGGACAGCAAAGCATCTGAACTCTGGAATGCTCTGGTTACTCCGGGTGCTTTGATCATCATTGCAACACCGGTGCCATCATCATACAATGTGCACTTTGACTTGGGGATTGGCAGGCCATGGTCGGTAGTAAATACAATCACCGTATTCTCATATTCTCCTACGGCCTTTAATGTCTCGATAATTTTTCCGCAATATCGATCCATACGTTCCAGGGCTATTTTTAATCTGGCCATATCCTGCCTCGTTCCTGCCTGATCCGGCACTCCCTTAGGCGGCATAATATAGCTGCAGTTATATCCTGCAGGCAAATCCGGATATTCCCTATGTGTACAGCCATAACCCACGGCTAAGTAAAACGGCCGGTCTGTCGTTTTTCTTGACAGAAGGTATTCAACTGCGGCCTCTGTTGCCATCTCATCCTGCATTGTCAGAAATTCTTCCTGGCGAATTCCTTTTTGGTAATAGGCTTCGCAATTCAGTATCTTTTCATAGCCAAGCCCGGACTCTGACCTTGATCGGATCTCATGCTGCACTCCTGCCAGAACAGTTTCATACCCCTGCTGACTTAAAAAAGCTGCCAAGTGTGTCTTTTTGTCTGTAATATCAAATCCTCTGTGGGCCAAACCAATTAATCCGTTATTGTGTGGATATTGTCCTGTCAGCAGCACTCCCCTGCTTGGCGAACAGGTGGGACTGGCACAATGCATGTTGCGAAGCAGCATCCCATCTTTTGCCAGCTGGTTCAGATACGGAGTTTCTACATCATATCCGTAGATATTTAAGTATCTGCCTATATCATGAGTGTTTAAATATAATAGATTCATAGCTGTCCTCCTTTTTTGTTGCCGGAAATTATTGCATTGTATATGCTGTATTTACCTTGCTCTTGTTAGTGATACTCTAACATATTGCATATATAATTTCAACTTGAAATTATATGATATTAATTATACTTTAAGTACGCAGCAAAAAAATGAGCAGAATATGTATATTATACACACTCCACTCCATTTCATAAAAAACCGTTATGGACCCATTTTTTCCGCTTATACCAACACCCATTCCAGAGCTAATTTTGCAATGCTTCGCTCCGCCTGTACCTGATGTTCATTCCTGATGATCCAATTAATCTGGTAAAGCTTCTCATCAAAGACCAGCTTATCAATTTCTTCTTTTAATGTATCGATGACTCCATGATAATGCTCAAATAATTCGCCATACAAAACGAAGGTTCCTGGATTGATGTTTACCAGTATCTGAGAAATGGCAAACGCCAGTTTCTTTAAAGCTTCATCAATAATTTTATTTGCGGCTGCCTCTCCCTGACTGGCTGCGAAACAAATTTCCTTAACGGAGCTGCAGGACGACTGGGTTTGCTGTCTGTATGCTTCGATCAGCAAACTGTTGGTAACGTATGCTTCCAGATGACCTCTTTTGCCACAGCTGCACAGTTTTCCGTCAGGAATAACTGTGAGATGTCCAAATCTTGCAGCCATATTGCTCTGACCATCGATAATCTTACCATCATAAACAATACTGCCGCCGATCCCCTCGTCCATGTACAGATAAACCATGGCGTTCTCAATTACACTATCCTGCATATATTGGGCTTTTAAGTCAGCCGCCACATTGTTTTCTAAATAGACCGGACAGTCAAATACTTGATTTAAATATTCCTTAACCGGAATCCATTCTTTTGTTTCCATGGCATAAAGTAAACTTCCCGTCTCTTTATTTATCAATCCTCTGGCAGCAATGCCTATGGTTAAAATCTGTTCCGGGGTAATATTGCATGTTAAAAGCAACTGGTTTATGCCGCGTTCCAGTGTTGATAATAATTCTTCGCTTCTATTGATGGCAATGGTACTCCACTGTACTTTTTCAATTATCTTTCCCAGAACATTCATCAGCCCAAATACAATTCGTTTCTTTGTTATACTTATCCCGATTACGTAATATGCATCTTCCCTGATATAAAGCATAATCGGTTTTCTTCCAA
>JAEWPQ010000001.1 GCA_023460575.1 Bacillota bacterium | reverse complement strand
TCAATTCCCTTGTCAATGGAAACGGTTTCTGTTGTTGGCATACAGCCCAGTGTTACCATACGGTCAACATGGGAGTAAACAGCTACCACTTCATTGGCAACGTATAAGTTCTCAATTAAAAATTCGTTTCTGGTTTCTTCTGTTGTGTAACGCTTGAAATCTTTCTGATTTGCAGAGTAACGAATATCCATTTATAAAAAGCCTCCTTATTTGTATTTGAAATAACTGACCATCTCCATGGTATCATAAGGCAGTTTTTAATTCAACATCTTATTGGATTATTTTAAATTTATCCACTTCTTTCCGAAGGAGAGCTGCCTGAGCGGATAATTCCTCACTGGAAGCGGAACTTTCTTCTGCCGTTGCCGCATTGCTCTGCACTACGTAAGAGATTTCGTTAATACCCTCGCTGACATTGACCATGGCAATGGTCTGCTCTCTGGATGCCTGCTCCACAACTTCCATGAGTCCTCTGGCACGGTTTGCCTGCTCCCTTACTTCTGTAAGAATTTCCGCATTTTCTTTTGCAGTCCCCATACCCTCAGTCACTGCACGGGCAGCATTTTCAACAAGCAGGGTTGTCCGTTTGGCAGCTTCTGCAGATTTGGCTGCCAGACTGCGGACTTCGTCTGCTACCACTGCAAAGCCTTTACCTGCTTCTCCTGCACGGGCCGCTTCCACAGCTGCATTCAAGGCCAGAAGGTTCGTCTGGGAGGCAATTGCATCCACAACCTTTGTGATCTTTCCGATTTCATCGGAAGTGTCCTTAATCTCATCCATTGCCAAAAGCATCTGTTTCATTTTTTCGTTGCTGTCTTCCACACGGGCTACCGTCTGTTTGGCATACCCGGCGGCCTGTCCGATCTGGGCTGAGCTTTGCTCCGCCTTCTCCGTAATCTCTGTTATGGAAGAAGACAGCTGGTCAATGGTCCCCGCCTGTTCCGTCGCTCCTGCTGCCAGCGCAGATGCCGCGTCAGCAACCTGGGATGAACCTGCATTCACCTGCTCGGCAGACTCCCGGATCATGCCTAATGTGTGGTTTAACTGCTTATAAATCAGTATGAGAGAATCGTGGATGGAGGAAAAATCACCGGCATACTCCCTGGTTACAGGAAGTGTCATGTCTCCCTCTGCCATATGTTTTAAGTGGACCGTAATATCTCCTACCACCTCTTTCATCTGACCGATCAGTTCATCTGTCGCCTGGGAGAGTACCTGCATCTCGTCTCCGCTCTCAACAACCGCAACAGGAGGCGTATGAACATCTCCGTCAGAGAGAAGCTTCAGCCTTTCGGCAATGGGGCTTAAAGGTGCCGTTATCCGGTGCAGGAATCTGTTAAGAATAAACAGACCCGTCATACATATTATCAGGGATACAACCGCAAGCAGTATAATGTTGAGTATTTTTTCCCTTTGATATCCCGCAACAGCCCGGTCTATATCATCTATGTAATTTCCTGTGCTGATATACCAGTCATAAGGTTCAAATTTTAAGGTATAGGCCCGTTTTGCAAAGGTTCCTTCCTGGCCTGGCTTTGTAAAATAGAAATTGGTAAATCCACCACCGGGCTGGGATCCGTTTTTAATAAAATTGCGGATATAGTAATCGCCTGCCAGATCCTTATCATCGTAACGCTCTTTTCCTTCATATTCCGGATTCATGTGAACTGCGCAAAGACCAGTGGAAGTATCAGCCCAGAAATAACCGTTTCCATCGTTATACCGCGTATTGCGGACAATTGCCCTGGCATTGTCAAGGGCCACTTTTTCTGTAATTTCACCAGACTGATACCGTTCATAGTTAACATTTAAAACACTTACCAGATTTTCAGCAGCCGTCTTGATATTTAAATCATAATTCTGATAGCTGGAATCAATCCAGTTCTGATAGACCCGGTCCAGACTGGTATAAAAAATGGCTGTCAGTGTGAATATAATCAGCATGACCATAACACTAACAAATAAAACCAGCTTCCCTGTTACCTGCAATCTTTTACTCTTTCGTCTCTTCATGTAATACCCCTTTCTGATTGCAAATTAATACAATATGGTTTAGCATACACGGTGTTTTCAAATCCTGCAACTGGTGTTCACAGAAAATTTATTAAATTTTTGTAAAATATTTGTCAAATTTTAAACAATTAAAAAAATTCCAGAAAAAAGATACAAATATGGCGTTTTGAAACCTGTATCTTTCTTCCGGAATATTATTCTTATTCTTTCTGGACTGCCTGTATCAGTTTTAAATTATTTTTCAACCGTTCATGATCGGGAGCAAAATGAAGAGCTGCTTTTGCATGTTCCAGGGATTCATGAAACAAACCCAGCCGGTAAGCCGCAATTGCACATAAGTCATCCGGTGTATAATCCCAGGAATATCCCATATTGACAAAGGTCCTTGACTTTTCTTTCACTTTCAGAGCTTCCAGTGTCAGATAATAAACCATCGGCCAGTCACTCTGCTCATAGCAGATTTTGGCGAATTCCACATAGGGATCCCGCATGCCGGGAACCTCTGCAATCGCTTTGAAATACCACTGATGCGCTTCCTTTATATTTCCCAGTCTATAGTACGATCTGGCTATCCAGCGCATGGCTGCACACCGCTCATCACACCATTTTGCAGTCGGAAGCAGCAAATACTCCTTCAGGGTTTTAATGCTCTCCGGCCACTTGCCTTTATACATATATTCTCTGCCCAGATAGTACCGCATCCGCTCGTCTCCCGGCGCTTCCTTTACTGCCAGCTCCAGAAGAGGCAGATAAGAACCTCTGGATTTGGTGGGATCGGGGTAATGGTTTAATACCATACCATTAATATATACTGTCTCAAGAGGCAGACTTCCGCAGTACTGGACAAATTCATGAACCGGGCATTTCCACCGAAAATCCTTACGCTCGTGCACCTTAAAATAATTGAACTGTATGTCCGGAGTCCCGTCTTTCTTTAAGCTCCAGTTATAAAGATAACGGCCGGTTTTTGCAATAGCTCCCTGATTGCGGGGTTTATGGTTCAGCCATGCTTCTTCCAGGCGGTTTCTCCAGCCTGGTTCAAACCTTTCATCAAGATCTGTACAGACACAGATATCCACATCTTCCGGTACGTGATCCAGCGAGATGTTTCTTGCCACATCAAACCTCCATGGCTTTACAACATCCACATATACTACGGCGCCCCGCTCTTTCAGCTTTTCTACTGTATCATCCTCTGATCCGGTGTCTGTGACAACAATAAGATCTGCCTCTTTCATGGAATCCATCCATTTATCTACAAATGCCTCTTCGTTTTTACAGATTGCGTAAACACAGATTTTCAGACCGCTCATAAGGATTCCCCCTTAGCCGCCTGTTTTTTGCTTTTTTGCTGTATCAGCGCAAGATTACTTTGAAGCCTTTTATTTTCCGGATCTGTCTTTAATGCCTGGGCCGCATAATCTTCGGCTGTTTCATTCATACCCAGCTGGTAAGCACTGATTGCAGCATAATCGTATAATGCATATCCCCAGCTTGCAGAGTCCACCAGATAACTTCCTGTGCTTTCCTTAATTTGCAGCCCTTTTTGAGCCATAGCAAAACATAAGGCCCAGTTGGATTCCAGATAACCGAATTTTGCTAACGCAAGGTAAGGCTCTCTCACCTCCGGGCATTCTGCAAGAGCCCGGTACAGCCAGACCAGTTCTTCTCTTTTATTTCCCTTTTCTGCGTAAACGTGAGCGATAAACCGCATGGAGGCACTTCGCTCCTCTGCCCATCTGGCAGTGGGCATGGAAAGATGTTTATTTAGTGTCTCGATAGCCTGGTCATATTTTCCATGGAATACATATTCTCTTCCAAGCCAGAACATGGCTCTGTCATCAGAGGGATTTTCTTTCACTGATAATTCCAGAAGGGGCAGATACTGACTTCTCGGTTTTGAATTATCCGGGTAATGATTTAATACAAGCCCGTTCACCCAGCCCGATTTTTCCGATTCTGATCCGCTGTATTCCAAAATCTCATGAACCGGATGAATCCAGCGGTAGCCATGGCGTTTATGAATCTTTTCCATGGGGTACTGCTTCTTTGGTGTTCCGTCCGGATTCATGGAAAATGTAAACAAATATCTGGCCCGGGTCTGGTCCGGTTTCCAGGCAGACTCTAATATTTTCCTCCAGCCGGGTATAAATACTTCATCTAAATCATTGGATACGCAGATATCCGCATCCTCCGGTACATGACTGAGAGCTGCATTGCGGGCTGTGTCAAACCTCCATGGGGAAATGGTGTCCTCATATACAGTCGCCCCTCTTGCTCTTAGTTTTTCAACTGTACCGTCTGTAGAGCCTGTATCTGTCACAATTACTTCATCAGCTTCAGATACCGCATCCATCCACCGGTCCACAAACTGCTCCTCATTTTTGCTGATTGCATAAACGCATATCTTATATCGGTTCAATCAAACCAACTCCTTTCAGAATATTCTGATTGCTAGATACAATATATGCAAAAGCAGCATGTCCCGTGATAAAAATAAGACAATCCGGTTTCTTTATGAAAGACTCACTCCGTATACAATTTCATAAATCTCTTTCTTGTAGGGCAGAAATGCCGCTTCAGAGATTGGTGCTCCATAGCTGGTGACCCATAACTGCATCGGACTGTCCTGTGGCTTTAGGGGCATCTGCTCATAGTAAAAATGATTGACATAAAATCCCAGCCGCTCATAAAATACCGCCCGTTTTCCTGTTATGGGGTTTTCACTGGTCACAGGCTCTATTTCCAGAAATATGGGTTTCTCTGTTTCTCTGACTGATTCTTCTATCAGAAGCCTGCCATAGCCCTTTCCCCTTGAAATCTTTGCCGTAGCAAGGTGCTCAAAAAAGACGCACCCTGGCAAATTCCAGTATCCAAGAAATGCCATAATCTTCCCGTCTTCTTCCACTGCCCGGATCTGATAGGCTGGATTGTCCGTCACATTCCTCTGACCTTCCTTCGTACGTCTTTCCTGATCCGGAAATGATTCCTCGTAAATGGCATATATCTCTTCAAAGCGGTTCTGTGGTTTTCTGATTAACATTTTTTATCTCCTGTGGTTCTTTTTAATACTATTTTTTAACACTATCCTTATAATTGTATCATATATTTTCTGTATTTGCAGACAAAAACGCCCTGCCCGGGTCTCTCCTGTACTCAGACAGGAGATTTACCCGGGCAGGGCGCAGATTTTAGAACTTGCTGTTTCCTTTCATTACTGAATGGTGATTCTTCCCTGTCCTGCCGGATTTGCATAGTCAGCGCCTACATTACCGCCTAAGTTGCTGCGGACAAAGGCAGACAGAATATCCACATCTGTCATTACATCATCACGGATCACCTTACTGTTTTTAAACATAGTCATACCGTCACCTGCCATTTTTAACATGTAATTGTGAGAAGCTACGGTATATACTTTTGCAGTATCAAGAGGTGAATCTCCTACCATGATATCTGCTACACGGTATGCTCCGGCTACTTTTACAAAGTTGCCTTTTTCATCTACCTGCACACTGGATGGAACGGAAGTCTTAATTGTATATTTTAAACCGGATACCTGTAAAAATCCGCCGCTTTCCTTTGGATAATTACGGGAAGCCATCTCTAAAGCATCCTTAATCTGCTGTCCTGTTACCTCAACAACACAGCCCATATTGCCAAAGGGGTGTACGGTAAGGGTGTCGTTGTATGTAATATTTCCAGGTTTAATACCTGCACGGACACCGCCGCCATTAACAAAACCGATGTCTGCTCCAAGCACCTGACGGTATGCATCTGCACAAAGATCGCCTAAGTTGGTTTCTCCGCTTCTGACTGCCCGCTCTCCGGTTGCAGGATTGTTAATGGTCAGTTCTACATCTGTATGACCCAGCACTACCTTTAAGGATTCATTATACTGGGCCTGGATATTCTTTATAAACTGGTCTGTATCATAATCCAGGGCTTTTCCGTCCTTAGATACTGCAGTTTTCCCAGGAATTACAAGCTGGCTTCCCAGGGTAAGAACGTTTGGATCTTTAATCTTGTCCCGGTTTGCATGATAGATTTCTTTCCAGCGGTCATAGGAACCTAATTCTCTCTTTGCAATGCGGCTGAGAGAGTCGCCTTTTTTTACGGTGTAGGTACTGGATACTGCAGCTGCTGGTACCTGGGCAACCAATTCATTGGCAAGAGTTCCGTCTTTGCGGATAGTCAGCTTACCGATGTTCTTTAACTTGGTTCCTGCCTGGGTAAGGAGTACGTCCTTCCCATCCTTATTTTTTAAATACTTCGTATATTCTTCATGGGAATGGCCGTCGATTAACACATCAATTCCATTTGTATTCTTAATGACATTATCGGATGTCCACCGGTCAGTTGTGCCGTTCTCCCCTAAATGGCCCACTAAAATTACATACTGGGCGCCCTCTGTTCTGGCACTGTTTACCGACTGCTGGATCTGATCGTATAGTTTCTTGCCGGTTTCATCTTCACAGAAGCCGTAAATGTAATTTCCGCTTCCGTCCTGGAAATAGGCAGGTGTTGATTTGGTAAAGCTTTCGGGTGTGGTCGCTCCAACCAGGGCAACCTTTGTACTGCCGTATGTAAACATCTTATAAGGAGCAAATACAGGGGTATTGGTCTTTAAATCCATAAAGTTGCTGGAATAATATCCACAGCTTAATTTGCCTGCCAGCTCAAAAAAGCGTGGCATACCGTAATCATATTCATGATTACCCGGTACAGCAAAGTCATATCCTACCTGATTCATGATGTCAATGATATATCCGCCGTCAGAAAGTGTTCCGATGGGCGCTCCCTGAATGGCATCGCCTGCATCAACAAGTGTCACGTAGGGTGTCTGAGCCTGCATCTCTTTCTTATAAAGAGAAAGACCTGCATACCCGATTTTGTCATCAATGCCGCAATGTACATCGTTGGTATACAGAATCACAATATCCTGATCTGCAGCCCTGGCCGGAAACGAAAGACCTGTGACAAGGGACAAAACCATGAGCATGGACAGGCAAAGAGACAGAAACCTTCTTTTTGTACTTCCTTTCATTGCTTGAATCCTCCTTTAACATGTGCTTTTTCCTATATTATATCAGATCAATGTAAAATTTCCATATAATTTTGTTAATATTTTCCATTTATCTGATTCTTTATTCCATAAAAAAGACCTCTCTGCTTTAGCTTATTTGCTTACAGAGAGGTCTGCATATTTATATTAGGATTCTGCTTCTTCGCTCACTTTAATGCCAAGATCTTCCAGCTGTCTTAGATCTACAGGAGCTGGTGCCTCAGACATTAAGCAGGAGGCATCTTTTACCTTAGGGAATGCTATTACGTCGCGGATGCTGTCTGCTCCTACCATCAGCATGACAACCCGGTCAAGACCATAAGCCAGTCCTGCGTGAGGAGGCACGCCGAAACGGAATGCATCTAAAAGGAAACCGAACTGTTCATTTGCCTGCTCTTTGGTAAAGCCCAGTACCTCAAACATCTTGGACTGAATATCGCCCTGATGGATACGGACAGATCCGCCGCCCAGCTCCGTACCGTTGAGCACGATATCGTAAGCTTTGGCACGTACCGCACCCGGATCGGTGTCGATCATCGCCCAGTCTTCTTCCATAGGCATGGTAAATGGGTGATGCATGGCTGTAAAACGTCCCTGTTCCTCGGAATACTCAAGTAACGGGAATTCTGTTACCCATAAGAATTTAAATTCATCTTTCTTCAAAAGCTCCAGCTGTCTAGCCAGTTCCAGGCGAAGGTTGCCAAGCACGTCAAATACAACCTTATCTCTGTCTGCTACAAATAAAAGGAGGTCTCCCGGCTGCCCATCCATGGATTTTGCCAGTGTTTCAAGTTCTTCTTCTGACATAAATTTGGAGAAGGAACATTTGTAGGTTCCGTCTTCATTCACTGCCAGATAAGCAAGTCCCTTTGCGCCGAAGCCCTTTGCATATTCCACAAGAGCATCGATCTTTTTCCTTGGCATGGCTGCCTGTCCCTTTGCATTAATACCGCGGACAGATCCGCCGTTTTCCAAAGCTCCCTTAAATACTGCAAACTCCGTATCTTTTACCACATCTGATACATTCTTCAGTTCCATTCCAAAACGCATATCCGGTTTATCGGAACCAAAACGATCCATCGCTTCTCTCCACGTCATACGTGTGATAGGCAGCTCTACGTCGAAGTTGCAGATTTCCTTAAACAGCTTTTTAAGCAGTCTTTCATTCACTGCCAGCACATCTTCCACGTCTACAAAGGACAGCTCCATATCGATCTGTGTGAATTCCGGCTGTCTGTCTGCACGTAAATCTTCGTCACGGTAGCATCTTGCCAGCTGGAAATAACGGTCATAACCGGAACACATAAGAAGCTGCTTAAAGAGCTGTGGAGACTGGGGAAGCGCATAAAATGAACCGGGATGAACACGGCTTGGTACCAGATAATCTCTTGCGCCTTCCGGTGTGCTCTTAATCAGTGTGGGAGTCTCAATCTCTAAAAAGCCCTCTTCTGCCAGAAATGCTCTTGTTAATGTGGCAACCTGGCTTCTGATCATGATATTTTTCTGAATGTCCGGTCTTCTTAAATCCAGATAACGGTATTTTAATCTCAGTTCTTCTTTTGTCTTGCTGTTTTCCTCAACCGGGAACGGAGGAGTTTCAGACTCGGAAAGAATACGCAGTCCATTGGCCCGGACCTCGATGGCGCCGGTTGCCAGGTTCTCGTTGACACCGCCTGCTCTATTCTCCACAACACCGGTAACAGCAATAACAAACTCACTTCTCAGTTTCTCCGCTTTTGCAAAATTCTCCGCTCCGCAGTCGCTTTCTTCGAAGATAATCTGCAGAATACCGGAACGGTCTCTTAAATCAACGAAAATAATTCCGCCCTTGTTTCTGCTTTTCTGAACCCAGCCCATTACTGTGACTTCTTTTCCTGCACAGGCTGCTGTAACTTCCGTACATCTATGGGATCTTTTTAAACCCAACATTGACTCTGCCATAATTTCCTCCTAATTTGTTTCCTTCAGTGCTTCTTTATAAAATTCCTTAAACTGGGTATATCCTTCTTTCTGAAGGCTTTCCTTCTGGAACTTTTTATTTTTATTCATCTGAGATACCAGTACAGTCTTACCATTAGCACGCTCACTCATGGCCTCTTTCACTGCTTCATTCATGACCCCATCGCTCACTCCCTTTTCAATCAGGAATGCAATCCTCTCCTCACTTCCAGGTACAG